>DAOVRD010000314.1 GCA_030628375.1 Planctomycetota bacterium | reverse complement strand
GGTGATCCGGCTGTTGGAGTGCGTGCCGACCGACAGGACCTTGAGGCGGGGGAGTTCAGTCAGGTGAGCCAGTACCTCGTCAGTGTCGCAGTCGTACGGCAGCTTCAGATGTTCGAGAGACTTGAGGGCCGTGAGATGTGCCAGGTGCTGCGGGCGGACCTTCATGCGGGAGATGTCCAGCTTCTTCAGCGAACGCAGTCCCCTGAGGCAGACCAGGCCGGCACCCGTAATGCCTTCCACGTGGTAGAGCGCCAGGGTCTCCAGGTTGGTCAGGTTGGCCAGATGCGCCATTCCGGCGTCTGAGATCTTGGCGTGCCCGAGGTTGAGGATCTTCAGCGAGCGTAGCTGACCCACATATGCCATCGCCGCGTCATTGGGTGCCGGGTAGGCCAAATACGTGAGTGACGACAGCCTGGCGAGGTACGGAATGCCGGTGTAGTCAATGTATCGCCGGTCTCCGATGAGGGCCAGCTCCTCCAGTGAGACGATCTTGGCGATGTGAGAGAACCCCTGCCTGGTCAATCGCGGCAAACGGATGTAGAGCCCCTTGAGTGTGGGCAGTTGCGCTATGTGGGCCAGGCCTTCCGTGGAGATGCCTTCTGGCGTGGAAAGGCGTTCCAGGGACGTCAAGCCCCTCAGGTGACGCAGCCCATTGTCAGTGACCAATGTTCCGTGCAAGTCCAGCACCCTCAGTCCCGTAAGCCGCCCGACGTGCGACATACAACGATCATCAGCCACCCGGCCCTCCTCCGGCCACTGGAAGCCGAGCGCGTAAAGGTCGTCCGGCCGGAGCACACCGAGCGGGGAAAGGTCGCTCGCTGCGGACTTGTTGACGCGGAGCTTCACCCGCTTGCCTGCCGGAACGGTGACGTCGCCCCGGGCCTGGGCGAAGTTCTCCCACACATCGCCGTCTTCTGTGTGGAAGTGCCACGTCTGGATGCGCCTCACGACGCTGGAATCCTGCACCTGAAGCGTTCCAAGCGACCGGTCCCTGGGGAAGTGCAGCACGCGAGACGTGGCCCCCACGGGGACGAGCGCCGCAGTTGAACCTGTCGCGGAATTTCGAGTGGCATGAGAGGTTCCCACGGCAGACGCCAAAGCGAGGGTGACGGCGATGGTAATGAGCCCCGCAAACCAGAAGCGTGAATGCTCCGCCGTGCGGTCCACACCAAGGACGTGACGCACCCGCGCCAGTATGGCGTTCCTGTCCGCACCAAGGCCAGCCGCCAGACCAGGTCTCCCTGCGCCGAACCAGGCCCGGCCTGCCTGTTCCAATGCGGAGGCATATGTCAGCGGCTCCCCCGTGGCTCTGACAGCAAGCTCATCGCAGCACAGCTCCCGTTCGCTGCGCAGACGGCCCGAAAGCCACCACACGCCCGGATGGTAGAAGAGCAAGGTCTCCACCACCCGCTGGAACAGGTTCACCCACAGGTCAAGCCGGCGGATGTGGGCCAATTCATGGGCGATGACGGCTTCGAGCATCTCGGGTGACATCTGCGCCAGCAGGGCCGCCGGGACCAGTACGATCGGTCGCAGGCAGCCGACAGCCATGGCCTGGAGAGCACGGGGAGATAAAAACACCCCCACCCTCCTCCGTATCCCGAGTCTTTCGCTGAGGCCGGCGACGCGCCCTTGCAGACCTTCCGGAAGCGGCACGAGTCGGCGGCGCCATCGGTGCACGCCCACGAGACCCAGCAAGAGTCGCAGACTCAGAACCGCCACTCCGACCAGCCATGCTGTCACTGTCCAGGGAAGCGCTGCTTCCAGACTCGCCGCCAGCCTGTCCTTGAGTGCACGAGACGATCTGGCAGTGGATGCGGACGACGTCCCTCGATCCAGGTCCGTGGGCCCAGCGCTGATGTACGACACGGGCATACCCTCATGCACCTCCGGCAACGCCGCCGTGCCAGCCGCCGCAGGCTGCTCGGCTGCCAGGACTGTCACTTCATGAGGGCGGGATGCAGGCGTGTCCATAACCAGGAAGGTCGCCACAGGACAAGCTGCCATGAGCATGAGGGCAAAGAGATAGGCGGCATACCGACCTGTTCCGTGCCTGATCCTGAACAGCAGAACCACCACCCAGACCAGGGCCGCCACGGCGAGCCCTTGCCAGAGGAAGTGCAGCAGCGTCCACCCCAGTCGCTGCCAGATCGGAGCAGAGAAGAACCGTATGGCTGACATCAGTCACCCTCCGTCTTCCGACCGAACTCGGCAATCGTCTTGTGGATCTCCTCCAGTTCTTCGTCGGTGGGCTCGGCCTGCTGCAGCAGACGCGTCACCAGCACGCTGGCAGAACCGTCAAAGACCCGGTTCAGCAGATCCTTCAGTATCTGTGATTGGGTACCGTCCTCGCTCACTCTGGCATCATAGATGAATGCGCGTCCTTTTCGCTTTCTCCTCAGGAGGCCCTTCTCTGCCATCACGTTCATCAGACTCATCACCGACGTGTAGGCACGGGGGCGGCGCTCGTTCAGAATGGTCATCACCTGTCTGACGCTGCACGGACCGTGCCCCCAGACGACTTGCAGAACCTCGAGTTCCGCTGGCGTTGGATGCTCATGACGTGGTCTCGCCATCGACGACCCTCCCGAATTCCGGACCAACCACAGGCTTCACAGCCGAGAGACACGTGCTCCCAGCTCCGACCAGGTTCGCAGACCTGTGCCACATACTACTGCATAACCCGGAGTTTGTCAACGGCAAAACCCGTAGAAAGGCGTGTCGGCGATGCACGAAATAGACAAAGAGCAAAGGCCCGCCCCGCCGGCCCGTGGCACCGGGGGGTCAGGCCACGCTGGGGCCATTAGTGACGCGCGTGTGATCTGCTGGTCGCGCAGGTCCCGGACAACGAGGTTGCCCTCAGGCGTGACGAAGCGAGTTCAATCGCTGCGCTTCGGCACATCGAAGTGGTAGGCGATGCCCGGTCCGCCGCCCGTAATCAGAGCTACCGTTTGTCTTCGCCGCCAAGACGCAGCACTCGACCCGGCAAGGCGCCCGTGTGCCGGCCTTCGTCTTTGACCAGCACGCCGTTGACGGCCACGTAGGGGATCCCCTCCGGGTACTGCCGAGGGTTGTCGTAGGTGGCCGTGTCCCGTACGGCCTGCGGGTCAAACGCGACGATGTCGGCCGCCATGCCCGGGCGGATCAACCCGCGGTCCCACTGGCCCAGGCGTCGGCACGGCAGCGAGGACATCTTCACCGCCATCTGCTCCCAGGTGAACATGCCCTCGTCGCGGGCGTAGTGGGCCAGGTAGCGCGCAAAGGCGCCCCAGGCGCGCGGGTGAGGCTTCTGGCCTGCCATCAGCCCGTCGCTGCCCACCGTGTGGTACGGCTGCCGCATTACGGTCCGGACGTTCTCCTCGTGACCGACGTGCAGCATTGAGTTGACGTTCAGCTTCTCATCGAGGAGCAGCTTCCTCGCCGCTTCGAAGGGCCCTATGCCCAGTTCGCGCCCGATCTCGGAGACGCGGCGACCGATCCAGCGCTGGTTGGCGGCGCTGGCGACGGAACTGATCTCGACGGTCTGCCAGTCCATCGGCACGAAGTGGTAACCGGGCGTGCCCTCCACCTCGATTTCGTGACGGATCCGGGCCGCCTGCTCGTCATCGGCCAGGGCGGCCAGAACGCCCTGGGGGCCTTCCTGGCTCACCCACGGCGGCAGCAGGGAAGCCAGGTAGGTCGAGCCGGCCAGGTAGGGGTAGCTGTCCACCGTGACTTCGACCTCGCGCGGGTCGAGCGCGTTGATCTGGGCCACCAGTTCCTTCGCCCGGCCCTCGTTGCCGGGGAAGTTCATGACGCAGTGCGTCAGATGGAGCGGCACGTGGGCCCGCCGGGCCACCTCGAACATCTCCCCATAGGCCGCCAGCGCGCCCTTGCCGTAGCTGCGGTGGTGCGTACAGAAGAACCCGCCGCGCCCGGCCACTTCGAGGCACAACTCCACGAGTTCGTCATCGCCCGCGTACATGGCCGGCGGATAGGAGAGGCCGGTCGAGAGGCCAACGGCCCCCTCCTCCATGCCCCGGGCGACGTGGCGGCGCATCTGCGCCAGTTCGTCCGGCGTGGGCGGCCGGTTGTCGTAGCCCATCACCAACTGCCTCACCGTCCCGTGCGGCACCAGGTAGGCCACGTTGACGGACGTCTTGCCGTCGAAGCGGCTCAAGTACTCGGCCACGCTCGACCAGGCCCAATCACAGTCGGGCGCTTCGCCGTTCCAGGCGGCGGTCTGCTCGCGGATGGCCTCCATCGTCCGGGCATTGACCGGGGCGAAGGAGAGCCCGTCCTGGCCGATGACCTCGGTGGTGACGCCCTGCATCGTCTTGGCCTCTGCGCAGGGCTCGTCGAGCAGCCGCACGTCCGAATGGGTATGCATATCCACGAAGCCTGGGGCGACGATCAGGCCGTCTGCATTGACGGAGCGCGCGGCCGCGACCGATCCCAGCCGGCCGACGGCGCAGATGGAGCCCTCCGCAATGCCCACGTCGGCCACGAACGCCGGAGCGCCGGTGCCGTCCACGACCAGCCCGTCCTTGAACACCAGATCGAGTTCCATTGCCCTCATGCCTCGCTAAAACGGCAGGCTGTAGACCGCAGGCAGCAGACCGCAGGTATGCGCCAGAGGCGCACAAGCCTCCAGTCTCCAGCCTAATGCCGCCTCCGGTCTCCAGTCGTCCTTGGGTGCAGCTAAGGAGCCTCTAGCAAAACGGCAGGCCGTAGACCGCAGGCTGTAGACCGCAGGTATGCGCCAGAGGCGCACAAGCCTCCAGTCTCCAGTCTCCAGTCTCCAGCCTAATGCCGCCTCCAGTCTCCAGTCGTCCTTGGGTGCGGCTAAGGAGCCTCTAGCAAAACGGCAGGC
>DAOVRD010000037.1 GCA_030628375.1 Planctomycetota bacterium | reverse complement strand
TCCGACCTGGTGTGCATCCTGAGCGAGATGCATGCCTGGGGTCCCGACCGGTGGTTCCGGCCGCTCATCGAGAAGTACCCGCACGCCTACATCGAGATAAGCGATTACATCCTCGACGGCGGCATCGAGGCATTCGTGGAGAGCTACGGCGCCGGGAGGATGCTCTTCGGCACGGGCTTCCCCGTGCAGGATCACGGCGGCACGATGCTCATGCTGAAGCACGCCGAAATAAGCGAGGAAGACAAGCAGGCAATCGCCGCCGGGAACCTGGAACGTATACTGGCCGAACAGGATCTCTGAGACTTCCCTTGACGGACAGAGACAACATGAACAGCCCTACACCCATCAGGCCGGAAAGCGATCTCGCCGCCGAGTTCTGGGAGAAAGGCCGCAGCGAGTCCTGCCCCATCTACGACATGCACGGCCACATGGGCGAGTGGCACTCCATCTATTTCCCGCGCTGCGAGCCGGCACAGATGGTGCGCAGCATGGACACTGCGGGCGTGAAGCTCCTTTGCTTCTCCCATCACGCCTCGCTCAACTCGCCCGACATCGGGAACCGCGTCGCCGTAGAGGCCGTGCGAGCATTCCCGGATCGTTTCCGCGCCTACCTCTCCGTGAACCCCCACTACCCCGAAGAGCTGGCGCGGGACCTGGCGGGCTACGACAGCGCGGGCGACGTGTATGTGGGACTCAAATTCCTTCCCGACTACCACAGGGTCCGTCTGAGCGACGAGCCGTACCGCCGGGCGCTGGAGTTCGCCAACGAACGCAAGCTGCTGGTGCTCACACACACCTGGGGCGGCAGCAACTACGACGGCCCCGACGAAGTCCGCCGCATCGCCGGAACCTTCCAGAACGCCGTGTTCCTGCTGGGACACTGCTTCAACAGTCAGTGGGACGAGGCAGTCGCCGTTGCCCTGGAGCATCCCAACACCTACCTGGAACTGACAAGCGTGCCGGGCAGGCGGGGCGTGCTCGAACTGCTCTGCGAGGGGGCCGGCAGCGACAGGCTCCTGTTCGGCACGGACCTGCCGTGGTTCGACGAACACCAGGGGATCGGCTCCCTGCTGTCCGCCGACATCACCGAAGACGACATCCACAACATCTGCCACCGGAACGCCGAGAAGCTCCTGGCCGTGTAGCCGCCTTGGGGACGGCGCGGTGGGGCTGGCGCGCGGGCGCGTTGCGCGCAGGGCTACGCACAGTCCGTCAGCCAATGATGAACGTCCCTGCAAATGGTGACGAGAGATCGAAAGGGACAGTAACTATGCAAGAGCACGAGCGGCGCATCGGGCAGAGTCACAGAACCCTTATTCCGCCACCACACCTTCTCTCGTATGCCGTGACCAAGAAATGCAACCTGGCGTGCAAGCACTGCTATAGCGATGCCGGAGATGAAGCGGCGCCCGACGAACTCTCGATAGGAGAAGCAAAAAGCGTTCTGGATGACATTGCAGATTGGGGCGTAAAGCTGCTGATCTTCGATGGCGGCGAGCCGCTTTGTCGGGACGACTTCTTTGATATTGCTGCCCACGCGTCTTCCAGGGGATTGCGGGTAGTGATTGGGACGAACGGGACACTGGTTGATGCCGACGCAGTCAAGCAACTGAGAGCATCAAGAGTCATGGGAGTGCAGATATCCATAGACGGCGCCGACGCAACCACTCACGATTCCTTCCGGGGCCAGGAGGGTGCGTTCGAGAAAGCGCTCAGGGGGGCAGAAGCATGTAGGAAAGGCAGTCTTCCTTTCCAGTTCGGAATGACGATCAGGAGAAGCGTTCTGAACCAGATACCGCAGATGCTGCGATTGGCCGTAGAATGCGGCGCGAATGCTGCGGAGTTCTTCGATCTGATCCAGGTCCCGAGGGTCAAGAGGGAAATCCCGGCCGAGGTATTGACGCCGGATGAAAGAAGAGAAGTCATGGAATGGCTGGCCGAAGCTCAAGAGGACTGCCCCGTAATAATAAGAGTTCCAGGGTGTCCCATGTACCCCCTGATACTTCAGGAGAAGAGCATACAGCCGAAACACTTTCCTGCCGATTTGCTGAAAAGGATCCCGTACTACGGAAGAGGGTGCGCAGCGGGGATGCCCCACGGCTATATCACCGTCCTGCCCAACGGGGACATGATTCCCTGCATGCTCCTCCACGTAAAGCTGGGCAATGTGAGAGAAAAAACCATCACACAAGTATGGGACGACTCTGACATTCTCGCCGCGCTCAGGAATCGGGAGCTCCTGGAAGGAGAATGCGGCCACTGTGTTTACCGAGATGAATGCGCCGGTTGCCGTGGAAGGGCCTACGAAGAAACGGGCAACATGCTCGCCGCCGATCCGGGATGCTGGCTCGCGCCACGCGTTCAGCGAGGGGCCTCCCGCTCTGAGCCGGACTCTGGTTGAAGCGCAAGCACTGCATTGCCGTCAGCCGAAGGCAGCCAGCATCCGGTTGCAGGCAACACTGCCAGGGATGAAGCACAGCGGACTCGCGCTTCTCCGCTCGACTCAAGGCACGTCCGAGACGCGCTGCCGTGTGGACGGCCCCTCCGGCTGGAAGACCGGTGCGGGAGTCGCGCCGGTAACCGGCAGTCCAAGCCCGACCCACTCGTCCGAGCGCAGACGCCGGGCGATGTCTTCCCCCTTGAGCGGGATGGGACCGCTCACCAGCTCGGGGATCTGATGCATCTGTATCAACGAGTCGTAGAACGTGGGGTCCTTCTGCGGCAGGATGAAGGGCTTGTGCGCAACGCCGTCCTCATCTATGTAACTGAAGTAAACCCTGGGCAGCACGCCGTTGTCACGCTTACTGCTGAAGACGATCCAGCGCCCGTTGGACGACCAGCAGTGCCAGGACTCGGCTCTGTCGCTGTTGCACTCCAGCCGTCTGCGCCGGCGGCTCTCCAGGTCCATCAGGTAAAGGTCGCTGTCGGGCCGCCAGGTGGGCCAGGTGCCGTAATCACACATACAGAACAGCAGGAACCGCCCGTCCGGCGAGATCCTCGGCTGAGTAATGCTCAAGCCCGTCTCCTGCGGCGAAAGCACGTCCTCCGGCTCGCCCCAGGCCCCGCTCTCCAGGTCATAGCTGATCCGTTTCAGCGCGTAAAGCACCTGTTCATAGCCCTCTGGCGGGGTCTTCTGGCGATCCTCCCACGTCAGAGGCGCCGTGCAGTAGTAGAGGTATCGCCCGTCGGGTGACCATGCCGGCCAGGTCTCCAGCACGTCGGGATCCGCAATGGCCGCTGTGGACGTGACCACCTGCGAGTCCAATAGGTAAACGGCCAAGTCGGAGTCGAGGTCAACTATACCGCGCACCTCCAACGCCGCGCCACGAAAGAACTGCCTGAACTTGTTGATCGAGAATGCGATCGCCCGCCCGCTCGGATGCCACGACGAAAAAGCGGCGCCGCGAGGGCAGCGCGCCGTCTTGGTGTCAACCTTCGTAACGCGACCGCCCTGCACCAGCACCATCCCTCCGCCGTATCCCTCCGGGGTATGGCGCATGTGCATGATCATCGGGTCCGGTCGCCGACCAAGAAAAGTGTGGCAGTGCAGGCAAGCGTCGTCCAGAGACCTGCTGTCCAAGATCAGAGATTCGCCGAAGTCTTCGAGGCTGCGCTGGCGGATACTCATGGGCCCCCACACGGTGAACATGGTGTTCATCAGGCGGTAAACCACGTACGGATCGATCTCCTCGCGCGCGACGGTGTTTGCCAGCGTCTGGAACCGGTCCCAACGGCCGTCCGCCGCCCGCACGTAGACGTCCAGACACACCTTCTCTCCCCGGCTGTCGTTCAGGAGCTTCTTCCACGCGCGGGACGGGATCTCGATCCGTGGCGTGCGGCTCGTGACGGCAATGGACTCTCCCTGCGCAGAACGGATCTTCACGTGGTACAGGCTGCCCGGCTCCTCGATCACGAAGTTCATCGGCGCGATGTTGGGAGGGATGACAACGTCCCGGTAGTCAGGACGAATGCCTGGCGGGCGGTCCACCCGGCCGTGGCCGTCCAGCGCGGGTCCGCGGACCTTCAGCCCATAGTGCAGCACGCACGCCACCACGGCGGCGAGCCCAACAAGGGCAACTGTGTACAGCCAGCGCCTTTTCATTCCTCAGGCCCTGGAACGAGATAGCAGAGGTAATACAGGAAGTAGCTGTCGCCATAGTCCTTCGCAAGCGCCCTGCGGGCCGACACCATGTCCGACCCGTGGCGGGCGAGCGCTCGCTCGAAGCGACCGAACCGCTGGACCGTCCCCTCGCTTGCAGCTTGCGCGTCGACACTGCGCCCGCTAATCACGGCGTAGAGCACCGCGGCCTCCTGATAGCTCCGCGGGACGCTGGAGTACCCAAGATCCACCAGGCGGCTGAGATTACGAACGATTCCCTCCAGGTTGCCCGTCAGCAGGTAATAGGCCATCAGATACTCAAAGGCCATCCGGTTCTGCTCGTTCTTGTCCAGCAGCGCCAGCAACAGCTCCTCTGTGGAGGGCTCTCCCTTCTTTGAGTGCTCGGGGCGCAGACGGCGCACGCGCGCTACCTGCTCGTCTGAGGCAAGGGACGGGTCGGCTTCGAGGCGGCGCAGCCACTGCCGGGCCCGCTTCCGATACACCACGTCATCTTCCAGGGCGCGCAAGAACGTGCGACCCATTGCCGTCCGGCCTTTCACAATGTTGACCAGAGCAATCCGCTCCAGTATCCACGGACGACGACCTCCATTCTCCAGCGCCTCGTGCGCCATGTGTTCGGACTCGTTGACGCGTCCCAAATCGAAGTAGATGTCACTGAGCCTCACACAGGCCAAGTAGGATGGCCCTCGGTACTCACTAGGCGCAGACCAAAGGAACTCCGCCGCCACGCGCAGAAGGCTCCCACGGTGCTGCGGATACGCCAGCAGATCGTAGGGAAGCCGTCCCTCGTGGTAGAGCGCCCAGTTCACGGTCAGATACACCACGAGGTCGTAACGGCGACGCGGCAGCAGACGCGCCGTCTTCAGGATCTGCGGCCACATCCTGTGCTGCGCGTAATACTCCACCTGAAGGACCCTCTTGGCATCCCCATCAAACGACACAAGGGCCGTGGCAACCGCCGCAACCAGAAGGACCGCGGACCCGACCCAGAACCGCCTCAGGCGCTTTGGAGGAGGATACATGTCCTTCCCACGGGCCGGTTCCGAGCGTCCCACGGGGCCCGACCTCCCATGCCCCTTCAGCCACTCTCTCACCGCCACCCCCAGCGCAGCCAGAGGAAAGAACGCGTAGAGCCACACCGCAAGCCGCCAGGCGATAAGTTTGACCTCTGGATGCCAGGGCAGCAAGCGTGCGTAGGAGTCGAGGGGGCGCGTTCGGAACAGACAGGTGCCCAGCCCGTACGGCAGAATCAGCCCACACGCAAGGCACACCACTCCCGGAAACCATCGCTTCCTCCGGAACTCGTCCAGGCCGCAGAGCCCCGCATACAGGACATACGCGCCGGCCGCCAGGTAGTAGACCGGCAGGGACAAGCCGAGGAACAGAGCCAGCCGAGAGAGGCGGCTCCGCAACTGGACCGCCACGTAGACGCACGTCCCGCCCACTGCCGTCAGGAGCGCCAGCGAAGTGGTGAGATGGTGGGCGTATTGGCTGTACAACGCCAACAGAAGGACGGCCGGGACGAAATGAACCACGTCCGGACGGACGCCGCTGGTGGCCCTGAGGAAGACCCAGGCGCCAAGGCACAGAAGTCCCCCCACCAGCGTGACCACCAGGGCCCCGACCAGCGGGTAGTAGTAGAACTGCGAGAGCAGCGCCGAGACGTACTCCACCATCCCCCCGGGATAAGATGCCGACTCCCACAGGAAAGGCAGGCCGAGTCGGAAACTCGGGAACCGCGGGCCCACACGGAAGTACAGCAGCACCGGTTCAATGCGCAGCCAAACGTAGAGATACAGCAACACGAAGAACGCCACGGCACGGAGCGTCAACGGAATGCCTCGCCGGACAGATCCCGTTGTGACGACCGACATGCTCGCTGAGTCTCGATCAGACACGACCGGTGTAGACTCCGCCATCTGAGATCGCAGCTTCCGACCGCACGCAACGGAGCAACTCCGCCCGAGCAAGTGTCAGGTGCTCCGCCACGGAGGCCGAAAGAACGACTGCGCTCGGTCGCCCCACAACACGGCGACCCGACGGGATAATATCACGCGCCAGACCGAACCGCAAGACAGGGGGTCGCCCCGCCTGGCGGGCGCTTGAGCTTGAAGCGACCCGTCTGCTGCGGGGAGCCATGCTGCTTGTCGCTCCACCGCCGGCGATTGCATTTCGTAGGCTACGCCCATATAGTAACTTATGACAAAGGGGCATTGACAGGCGACACGGCACATGCAATAATAATTGTTTCGGACGGACCCCCGGAGGAAGAACGCAGCAATGGTGGAACACGTCAAGAACGAGCGTAGCAAGGGCACGTGGCTCACCTACAGGCCCGACATCAAGATACTGGACTGCACCATCCGTGACGGCGGCCTCATCAACAACCATCACTTCACAGACGATTTCGTCAGAGCCGTCTACGAGGCCGACGTTGCCGCCGGCATGGACTACATGGAAATCGGTTACAGGGGTTCCAAGAAGATCTACCCGCCTGGCGAGCACGGTCCGTGGAAACACTGCGACGAGGAAGACGTGCGCCGCATCGTGGGCGACAACCCCACGCCCCTGAAGCTGTGCGTGATGGCTGACGCGGAGCGCACCGATTACAGGGAGGACATCCTGCCCAAGCAGGAGAGCGTCTTCGACGCCGTGCGCGTGGCCACCTACATTCACCAGATTCCCACGGCCCTGGACATGGTCCATGACGCCCATGAGAAGGGGTACGAGGTCATCCTGCAACTGATGGCCGTCTCCGTGATCCAGGAGGCCGAGCTGGAGGAGGCATTGCCGATCCTGGTGGACACCCCCGTCAGTGCCATCTATCTGGTCGACAGCTTCGGCGCCCTCTACTCCGAACAGGTCAGGGACCTGATCGTCACGTACGTGAAGGCCATCGAAGGAACCGGCAAGGAGATCGGCATCCACGCCCACAACGCCCAGCAGCTTGCCTATGCCAACACGATCGAGGCCCTCATCATGGGGGCGAGCCGGCTGGACGCTACCCTGAACGGGATGGGACGCGGCCCGGGCAACTGCCCGATGGAGTTGCTCGTCGGTTTCCTCAAGAACCCGAAGTTCCACATCCGGCCGGTGCTCCAGTGCATCCAGGACTACGTGCTGCCTCTGAAGAGCGAGATGGAGTGGGGACCGAAGATACCTTACATGATCACCGGCCAGCTCAATCTCCATCCGCGCACTGCCATCGAGATGCGGAAGAGCGACCGCCCGGACGACTACGTCACTTTCTACGATAAGATGATGGAAGAGGAGTAACAACCGTCCTGCCTCGCCATCATCGTCGGTTGGCCCCGTGGACCCGCCCCAGCCGCTCCCTCTTGAGCCGTTACGGCGGATGCCGTAGAATGCCGACTCCGCCGTCAACGAACCTGCGGCAGGGAGACGACGACTGATGCCGGGCGACAGTTCGTTCCCGCCGGCCGTCCCGGTGACCAGCGGGCCAGGCCACCACTTCTTCGGCTATTACGACAAGACGCCGTGGGACGCCACCGGCCGCTACATCCTGGCCCTGGAGACCGGCTTCGCGGACCGGCCGCCAGAGCCCGACGACGTGGCCGCCGTCGGCCTGATTGATACGGAGAATGACTGCGCCTGGCAGCCATTGACCCAGACCACGGCGTGGAACTGGCAGCAAGGCGCCATGCTTCAGTGGCTCCCCGGCGCATCAGACCGTCTGATCGTCTACAACTGCCTGCACAAGGGCCATTTCGCAGGCGTCATCCGCCACGCATTCAGGGACGAGGAACGCTTGCTCCCGCGGCCCGTCTACGCGCTCAGTCCGGACGGCCGGACGGCTTTCAGCACGAACTTCGCCCGTATCGCGGACACGCGTCCCGGCTACGGCTACGTGGGTCTGGCGGACCCGTGGAAGGACGATCCCCACCCGGAAGACGACGGCATATACTGGATGGACATCGAGAAGGGCGAGCACCGGCTGATCATCAGCCTTGCCCGGATCGCGGCCTGCCGCCCGGACGGCTCGATGGAAAGCGCCAAACACTGGTTCAACCACGTGCAGGTCAACACGGACGGCTCCCGCTTCGCATTCCTGCACCGATGGCGCAAGCCGGAGGAGCCGCACTGGCGCACGCGCCTGTTCACGGCCGATCCGGACGGGTCCGACGTCCACTGCGTGGCCGACCACGAGATGGTCTCGCACTACGACTGGCGCCGTCCCGATCACATACTGGCCTGGGCGCGGCAGCACGACATCGGCGACGGCTACTTTCTCTTCACGGATCGCAGTGACGGGAGAAAGGTGCTCGGCAAAGGGACGCTGACGAAGGACGGGCATTGCTCCTACTCGCCGGATCGCCGCTGGATTCTCACCGACGAGGCCCCCGACAGCGAACACAAGGGAACGCTGCTCCTCTACCGGCCGGACGACGGCGAACGTGTGGACATCGGGCGGTTCTTTTCTCCGCTGCAACTGGCCGGCGAAATCCGCTGCGACCTGCATCCCCGCTGGAGTCGGGACGGACGGCAGATCTGCTTCGACTCCGCCCACGAAGGCGGGCGCCAGGTCTACGTCATGGACGTCGGCCAGATAGTGGCCGAAGCGTAGGTGCGCCTCGGCACCAACAAGTAAGGAGAGAGGAGGTCAGAGATGGATCTGAAGATCGGATTCGGACGCTACAACATCACCCCGCCGCTCGGCGTGCCGATGGCGGGCTACCGTCAGCGTGAGGGCGTGGCCGAGGACGTGCACGACGAACTGACGGCGCGGGCCGTCGTCTTCGAAGGGGACGGCGAATCGGCTGCCCTGGTTGCGGCCGACGTCTGCGGGCTCCCGGCGTCGGCCCCAGGCCAGGTCGGCGCGCGGCTCGGCGAACGTACGGGCGTCCCGCAGGGGCACGTTGTTGCCGCCTCAGTGCACACGCACTCCGGCCCGGCGACGCGTGATGAGGGCGCGTACCGAGACCTGTTGCCCGACCTGATGGCCAGTGCGGGTGAGCTGGCCTGGAAGCGCCGGGGCCCGGCCCGCCTCTTCTACGGAACCGGCATGGCTGAGGGCCTCTGCGTCAACCGCCGTTCCCTGGGCGGTCCGGTGGATGAGGAGTTGGCGTTCCTCGCAGCGAAGGATGCGGAAGGCCGAGTGCTGGGCGTTCTCTTCGCCTACGCCCTGCACGGCGTCGTGATGGGCCACAACAACCTTGCCATTTCGGCCGACTACATCGGGGCGGCGAGGCGGACCGTCGAGGAGGGGCTGCCCGGCGCCGCCACCGTTTTCGTGACCGCTCCCTCGGCGGAATCCAACCCGCTGACACCGTCAGTCCAGCGGCTCCTCGAAGAGCACGGCGAGTCCTGGTACACCGGCGACCCGCTCACCGGCATATATGATCGCAGCACGGGAACCTTCGAGGAGGTCGAGCTGCTGGGCGGCAAGCTGGGACAGGCGGTGCTGGAGGCCCTCGACACCGGCGAGCCGGTCCAGGACCCGAGCCCTAGCTGCAAGGCATGGCCCGTGAGCCTTGGAGACGAATCGGAGATCAATGTGACGCTCAGGGCCATCGAACTGGGCGACGTGACGATCCTGGCGCTGCCGGGCGAGCACTTCGTGGCGACCGGCTTCGCTCTGAAAGAGATGCTCCGGGAAGGGGGCAGACGCCCGCTGCTGATCTCGCACGCCGGCCCGCTGGTCTACGTGCCTCCCCCGGACGAGTTCGCCAGGGGGGGTTACGAGGTCCTGCTCGCCCGCAACAGGGGCCTGGCCGAGGACGCTCAGGAACGCATCCTCGAAAGCGTCCGCCGGGAACTGCTTTCGGCGTGAATACGAAACCACATAGATGCGCGACTTACTCAAGGCCGGAGGGCCGTCGTCGCCCGGGGCGGCAGGCCGGGCAACTGACGCCCCATTGCCCTCCGACCGCGATCCTCCGCGCGTCTGTCCCGCTCTGCTCGAACGCGCCTTGACAGAGGTAGCCGGCGGTTCGACAATAGGGCCTGTCCGCGCAGGCAGGCTACGGGGAGGTGCAGATCATGACGCCGAAACGAGTACTGTGGGCGCTCGTCCTGATCGCAACGGTGGCGGCCCTCATCATCGTCGCCGTGAAGAAGGGCTCCAGGGAAGTGGTGGAGGAAAGGCCTCCGTCCGTGGGGGGGTTCAAGCTTTCCAGTACTGCGTTCGAATACGGCGGAACGATCCCGGCCGTCTGCACGTGCGACGGCGCCGACATCTCGCCCCCGCTCGTCTGGGAGAACGTGCCGGAGGGGACGGTGACGTTCGCCTTGATCATGGAAGACCCCGACGCGCGGATCAGCACTTTCACTCACTGGCTCATATGCGAGATACCGGGGAGGACGCGGGCATTGCCGCCAAAGGTCCCGAACAAGGCGGAGGTCGCCTCGCCGGTGAGCGCCGTTCAGGGCAACAACGGCTTCCGCAAGCTGGGCTACGGCGGGCCCTGTCCCCCGGCGGGCAAGCCTCATCGCTATTACTTCAGACTCTACGCCCTGGACGCCAAGCTGGACATGATCGGGGGGTTCAACAGGCGGCAGCTCCTGGCGGCCATGAAGGACCACATCCTGGCCGAAGCCGAACTGATGGGGCGATACGCTAGAACGGAGTGACCGCCGCAGGGCCTCGCGCCGGGCCCTGCTGAGCAGAGCAACGCCGCCCCTTCACGAGTGCATTCCGTAGCGATGGCGGACCGCCACCCGCCATCAGCACCTTCTTCCGCGTCGTCAAGGCGCGAGGACCGGCACAATGGCAACACTGACAGGTGTGGAGAGGATCAGCCGCATCCTGCGGAGGGAACCGGTGGACCGCATCGGTCTGCTCGAGCACTTCTGGGGTGACACGCAGAAGAAGTGGCGGTCCGAAGGCCATCTGAAAGAGGACGAGGACCTGGCCACGCATTTCGGGTTCGACATAAGTGAGTGCTGGCCCTTCAACACGGTGGCCGACCTGGACTTCAAGCCGGAGGTGCTGGAAGAGACAGAGGAAACGATCCTCATCAGGGACGGCAACGGTGCGGTGCTCAGAAAGCACAAGCTGCACGATGCGACCCCCGAGCACGTGGACTTCCTGGTCAAAGGAAGGGCCGAGTGGGAAGAGCACAGCAAGCCCCTTCTCAAACCGGAGCGCAGAAGGATCAACTTCGAAGCCTACACGAAGGCGAAGCAAGCAGCCGCCGAAGCGGACCGGTTCTTCTGCTGGGGGGGCGTGAACGTCTTCGAACTCATGCACCCGCTCTGCGGCCACGAGCACATGCTCATGGGCATGGCGCTCGATGCCGATTGGGTCAGGGACATGGTCAACACCTACGCGGAGCTGACCGTATCCCTGCTCGAAATCCTGTTCGACGAGGCGGGCAAGCCCGACGGCCTCTGGTTCTACGAGGATCTGGGCTTCAAACAGCGTCCTTTCATGTCGCCCGCGATGTACCGCCAGATCGTAATGCCCGGGCACAAGAAGACGTTCGACTACGCCCATTCGCTTGGGCTTCCGGTGATCGTTCATTCCTGCGGGTACGTGGAACCCCTGATCGGCGCACTGACAGAAGCCGGCATGGACTGCCTGCAGGTCATAGAAGTCAAGGCGGGAATGGACCCCCTGAGAATCAAGAGGGAGTTCGGCGACGAAATCGCCCTGTGCGGGGGAATGGACGCGCGAAACCTGGTGGCCAACGACACAGACGCCATCAAACGGGAACTGGAGAGCAAGATACCCCGCCTCATGCACAAGGGCGGCTACATCCTGCACTCCGATCATTCCATCCCGGACACGTGCGAGTACGAGACGTACCGGTTCTTCGTTGACGAGGGACTGCGACTGGGCACGTACTGACGGCCTGTCCTCGTCCTCACACCGGTCAGCTCCGCCCGGCCCCCTGCGCGCGGCGCGACTCAGCTCTTGTTAAGCCACAGGTCCACCTGCCGGCCCGGCTGGTAAGGCTTGCCCACGATCGACGGAAGCCTGCCACCCCCCAACACGCCGGCCTTGGCGTCATGCGTCGCATGACGGTCGTCTATGAGCACTTCCTCGAACGCGCCGTCCCCCCTGTTCACGTAGACGAGCAGTCTGGGGCTCTCATTCTTCCCCAGCCCCATCTCGCCGACGAAGATGTCCAGCAGCCCGTCGCCATTGAAGTCGGCAACACCGAGGCTGTGGGGATGGAACAGGTCTTCGCGCAGCACGTGCATTTGCCAATCGGGAAAGCCCGAGAACCAGGCAAGACGCGCAGGATGGCTTTCGCCTTCCGACAGCACCACTTCCAGGCCGCCGTCCCCGTCCAGGTCGCCCACGGCCACACACGTGAGCCGGAAGCCCGGAGCAATCGGCCTCCGCCGCCACACGCCGCCTTCACGCTTGAACCAGTAGGGGCCGGCCACGATCTCCATTTCGCCGTCGTTGTCCAGGTCGGCAACCGCCACCCCTTCGACCTCGACGTCCTCGCAGATGGTGTGGCGGCACTCCTTCGGCCACGGGCTGACGCGCGGGTCGGACGGGATATCGTAGTAGACCACGACTCGGCTCTGCTGGGACAGGACGACGATCTCGTCCTCGCCGTCGCCGTCAACGTCGCCGACGGCCTGATTGTGGTATTTGTAAAGCCCGTTCTCGATCAGGCGCCTGGGCCACTCCTGGCCGGGCGAGCCGGGGTTCTCGAACCAGTAGAGCTCGTTGCCGCCCCAATCGTTGCCGGCGACCAGGTCCAGCCTGCCGTTTCCCGTTATGTCAACGGTCACTCCGCCGGCTTCGAAGCGGGCCGTCCCTATCGTGTGGCGCTTCCAGTCGGGGTATTCGTACCAGACGACGTTTCGCTCGCCGAGCTTGCCGCCGACTATGACATCGTTGTGCCCGTCCCCGTCGAGGTCGGCGATCAGGCAGACGTCGTTCAGCGTGCCCGGCGTCTGTGCGTCAAGGACTATGTGTTCGAACTCCACTGCTGCGCCTCCCAAAGCCGTCCGCCGGCCTGCGCACAAGGCGAACGTCACGGCGCCACCGGCTCCGGCTCGGGCAGCGGATGGCCGTACACCTCCCGCGAGACCTCACTGAAGGCCCGGTACATGATCATCTTCGCCTCCGGCGCCGCTCCTATGGCGGCCCCGTCGCCGTAGTCGCTGAACACGAATCCGCCCCGCTTCGACATCCAGTGCTCGGCCAGCGCTGCAGCATCGCCTTCGATCAGCGCCGCGTCGCCCGAGGGAAGCGATGCCTGTATGTCGGAGAGTGATTCGAAGGTGATCTTGCCGCGGTATCGCCGGCCGATCTCCTCAATGCCCAGCGCTCGCGGCTGCTGGAGGTTGACGGCGTCGGCCCCGGCGTCTATCAAGCCCTGTATCACCTCGTTGATCTTGCCGCAGGAGTGCACCCAGACGTCCTGCCCTCCCTCGTGCATGGCGCTGAACAACTTCCTGTAGCGCGGGAGGAAGAAGTCGTACCACAGATCCATGGAGATGAATGCGGCGTTCTGCGTGCCCCAGTCGTCGGTCATGCTGAAGGAGTGCAGGCGCGGGCCGAAACGTTCCTGAAAGTTGCGCACCAGGCACATGTGCGCATCCAGGATCTTATCCGCCAGGGCTTCCGCGTTCTCCCGGTCCGCAAGCAGACCCATCAGGACATTTTCGAACCCCGCAAGGGAGTGCATCCGCTCGAAAAGGACCATGAAGATGCCGGCCTGGGTGTAGCGGCCCTCCTTCTCAGCGGCCCGAAGGGCCTTCCCGCACTCCGTGTAGCGCCAGCTCTCGTTGTAGTCGGGCACGGTGACCTTCTCATGCTCCGCGGGTCCGGCAAGCGGATGACCTTTGGGTTGGCCCATGTTGGCCATTTCGGTGAACTCCCACCGGCATCCCCACTCATCCACCTTCAGGGGGCCTTCCCATCGGTCGCGGTTCTTGCAGGGAACCCAGCACGTGTCGTCGCAGCCAAAGCAAGCCATCCGAACGGGCAATCGTTCGGGGCCCTGGAAATGAACGGCGGCTTGCACTATTTCCCTTGGACTCTGACTCACAGGCTTCTCCACGACGCCCACAGTAACCGTCAGGCACGTCCACCTCATTCTACCGCGTCGGCAATCCCCTGCAAACCTGCAACTCGCAACGCTTCCTGCTGTGAATACAGCACATATGGCACCCCCGGCGGGACCCCGGAGCTTTCTGTCTATCCTGTACATCCTGTACATCCTGTCAAGGTCGTTGTATTCCCACCCACCACCGGCAAGGCGCACTGTCCCTTGCAATACTCAGCGGTTCGGATATAACCGCCTTCGCGAAACCGGGCGACGGAGCCGGCCTTGAAGGAAGCTTGCAGCTTACGGGAAGGGAGTGTTGCAGGATGGCAAGGATACCGATCGGGTTGCAGTTGTACTCTGTTCGGCATGACCTTCAGAGGGACACGCGCGGCACGCTCAAGGCGGTGGCCGACATGGGCTACGAAGGCGTTGAGTTCGCGGGCCCTCCGCAACAGAGCGCGGAGGAACTGCGCCGGCTGCTGGACGAGTTCGGTCTGGTATGCTGCGGCTGGCACACGCCTTTTGCCCTCGTGCAGGACGACCAGCTCGAAGAGACGATCGAGTTCAACAAGGTCCTGGACAATCGCTTCGTGATCGTGCCCGGCCTGCCGGAGGAATGTCGCAACTCGCGAGACGCGTGGCTGAAAACGGCGGAATTCTTCAACCGGCTTGCCCGGAAACTGGCCGCCCACGACATGATGACCGGCTACCACAACCACACCGTCGAGTTCACACCGATGGAGGGACAACTGCCCTGGGACATCTTCTTCGGCAACACCGACAAGGGCGTCGTCATGCAACTTGACACGGGCAACGCCGTTTTCGGCGGCGGCGATGTCGTGTCGGTCCTCGAGCGTTACCCGGGCCGCGCGGTCACCGTTCACCTCAAGCCATACTCCAAAGAAGCGGGCAGGGACGATCCACACCAGGGATTCCGGCCGCTGATCGGCGACGACGACATACCGTGGCAGGACGTGTTCCGACTGTGCGAGACCGTTGGCGGGACGGAATGGTACATCGTGGAATACGAGAGCGACGCCTTCACGCCGCTGGAAGCGGTGGACCGATGTCTGCAGGGCCTCAAGGCCATGGGCAAGTAGAAGACCCCGTCTCGTGGCACGGCCGATCGCAGCGTGTCAGCCGGCAGCGTGGTAGTGTGGCCGGCCCTCAGTTGAAAAGCCCTGCCGGGCTCGGCTGCACGCGCTGGCCCTGCGGGTGAGGAATGAGGCGGAGGACCGAAGGGATCCGCAAGTTGAACCCACCCCAAAACACATCCAATGTCCTTGAGGAAGAGGTCAGGTACCTGAAGGGGGTGGGGCCCAAGAGGGCCACCCTGCTGGCCAGACTCGGCGTCAACACGGTAAGGGACCTGCTGCTTCATCTGCCCCGGGACTACGAAGACCGCACACATGCCCGTCCGATAGCGGACCTGCGCGTCGGCGAGAAAGCCGTCGTCAGCGGAACGATCGCCGACGTCCAGTTTCGACCCACTCAGGGCCGGGCAAGAGGCATACTCCAGGTCACCGTGGAGGATCGGACCGGCTCACTGACGCTCGCCTGGTTCAATGCCCACCGGGCGTGGGCGAAGTCCTTCGCCATCGGCAAGCCCATAACGGCTTACGGCACCGCGGGCTTCTACGGCGGGCTTCAGATCGTAGCGCCCGACTATGAACTGGGGGCGGCACCCGCCGAGTCCGAGAAGTTCGGCCGGATTCTGCCCGTCTATTCCCTCACGGAGGGCATCTCCCAGGGCGTCCTCCGGAAGATCGTGCTGGCCGCCCTGGAACTGGCCGCCGCTGAGATGCCCGAGGCGGTCCCCCGCTCGCTATGCCGCGCCAGGAAGCTGCCGGGAACGACGCAGGCGCTCTGGCACGCGCACTTCCCTGCGGATATGAAGGACAAGGACGCGGCGCGACGCCGGCTCAGCTACGAGGAGTTGTTCGCGTTCCAGACGGCGCTCGCCCTCAATCGCGCCCGCCTGCAAAAAGCCAGAGGCATAGCGTTCCGCGTGGGGGCCAATGTGGACAGGCGCATCCGGCAGCTTTTCCCGTTCGACTTCACGCCGGCGCAGAACAAGGTGATCCAGGAGGTGGCCGGCGACATGCGGGCGGACCACCCGATGAACCGGCTGCTCCAGGGCGACGTCGGGTGCGGGAAGACGGTGGTGGCCGTATACGCGACGCTGGCCGCGCTGGCTGAAAGCAGCAAGGGCTATCAGGCGGCGCTGATGGCGCCAACGGAAATCCTGGCGGAACAGCATTACCTGACCCTCCGCTCGCTTCTGGAGAGGGCCCGCGTGCGCACTGCGCTGCTGACCAGCGCCGCCACCCCGCAGGAAAGGAGCCGGAACCTGCAGCAACTGGCCGACGGTGATCTGGACCTGGTGGTGGGGACACATGCCTTGATCCAGCGGGACGTGAAGTTCCGCGACCTGGCGCTGGTCGTCGTGGACGAGCAGCACAGATTCGGCGTGCGGCAGCGGCTGGCGCTGCGCGAAAAGGGACTCCCCCCCGACGTGCTCGTCATGACGGCAACGCCCATCCCCAGAACCCTCGCCCTGGCTTACTTCGCCGACATGGACGTGAGCATCATTGACGAAATGCCGCCGGAGCGCAAGCCGGTCACAACGGAGCAGTACCTCCCAGCGGACTGGCAACGGGCCTTCGAAGCCGCCCGAGAGGAGCTGCGCAACGGACGCAGCGCATTCGTCGTGTACCCGCTGGTGGAGGAGAGCCAGGAGCTCGATCTGACCAGCGCAAAAGAGGGCTGCGAGGACCTGAAGACCCGCGTCTTCCCCGAGTACCCCTGCTGCCTGCTGCACGGCCAGATGTCCCAGAAGGCGAAACAGGAGGCCATGGACGGCTTCCGCAGCGGCCGCTACCAGGTGATGGCGGCCACCACGGTGGTGGAGGTGGGCATTGACGTGCCGCAGGCTACGGTGATGATAATCCAGCACGCCGAGCGTCTGGGTCTGGCCCAGTTGCACCAGTTGCGCGGCCGCATCGGCCGAGGGGGACACCCGGGCAAGTGCTTCCTGCTGGCCGAGCCGCGAACAGAAGAGGCCCGGCGAAGGTTGGAAGTGCTCACGCGGACCAACGACGGATTCCTGATCGCCGAGGAGGACCTGCGCATTCGGGGGCCCGGCCAGCTTTTCGGCACGCAACAGAGCGGCATGCCGGAGTTCAGATGCTACGACTTCTCGGACACCGAAATCCTCAAGCAGGCCCGCGACGACGCTTTCGCACTGGTCGGGAAAGATCCTGCGCTCAGGCGACCTGAGCACGCAGTCCTGCGCAGGAAAGTCCTGGCCGAGTACGGGGAAGGGCTTGCCCTGGCAGACGTGGGATGAGGGGGGCCGCCCTTCACTGTTCCGCCGATTCCTCGGGGATTGAATGGAGGGCCCTGTCACGGAACTTCTGCGCTTCGTCGCGCAGCCGGCGCAGGCGTTCCTCGGGGGTTCCTTCGGGGCGCCCTTCGGCCGATGCCAGCACGAATGCCGGCAGTTCGTGTTCGTCAACGAGCTGCTTCGGAT
>DAOVRD010000171.1 GCA_030628375.1 Planctomycetota bacterium | reverse complement strand
GGCCCGCCGACTCAGCGTGAGGCTAAACAGGTAATGTGCCGGGAGGCTGTTGCTACGGCGGCCCCCGCGCCGGACTAAGGACGCTCCGCTTTGCGCGGGAGCCCAGAATTGCCTGCCAGAGGCTAACATCGCAAATGCCTCTTTGCTGTTCCCTCTTGACTTCGCCGGCGGCGAGCTTTATGGTGTCTGGGAGGGCGCTCTTGGCGTCCTGTGTCGTTGATCTGCCGGGACAGCATTTTGCCGACGGACATACCACACCTATCTCTCCGGCTCGCCATTCTGGCGGCCTCTTTCTGCCTGTCCGCGTTCTTCAGCGGATCGGAGACGGCGCTGTTCCGGTTCCAGCCGGACGAACTGGAACGCATGAAGAGCGGGAAAGGCCCTGAGCGCGCCATCGCCTTGCTCCGGAGCCGGCCCAAGAGGCTCCTCATCACGGTCGGGTTCGGCAACATGGTCGTCAACGTCATTTTCTTCAGCGTCTCATACCTCCTGATCCTGGACCTGGAGCCGAAGGTCGGACCCTCCGGGGCGCTCTTGCTCGCCTTCGCCTCGCTGCTGACCATCATCATCGGGGGCGAGGTGATGCCCAAGAACTTCGCCGTGAGCTTCTACAAGCCTCTGGGGCGTGCCGTCGCTCTACCCCTTCTGGTGGCGCAAAAGGTCCTGGTCCCCATCGTCGTGCCCCTGGGGAAAGTCGCCGACGCGGCGGCCAGACTCGCCGGGGGCCGCACCGCGCCGTCCGTCCTGCCCGAAGAGCTGCTGATGCTGGTGGACATCGGCGAAAAGGAGGGGGTCGTGGACGCAAGGGCAGCGCAGATGATCGAAGAAGTGATCGGCCTTTCTGACATCCGCCTCAACGAGCTGATGGTGCCGCGGGTGGAAATGGTGAGCTTCGATCTGAACGGGCCGCCGGAGAGGCTCCTGGCGCTGTTCCGGGAGACAAAGCTGAGCATGATACCGGTCTACGACGGCAAGGTGGACAACATGCGCGGCCTCGTCCACATCAAGGACGTCCTGCTCAAGCCGCAGCAGCAGCCCCTGGCGGACCTGGTGCGGCCGATCCCCTTCCTGCCCGAGACGGCCACTGTGGTGGAAGCCCTGCGGGAGTCGCGCCGGCAGCGCAGCAAGACCGCTTTTGTTGTGGACGAGTACGGAGCCGTTGTCGGGCTCGTTACCATCGAGGACCTTCTGGAAGAGATTGTCGGCGACATCACCGACGAATACGATCCGGAAAAAGGGCCGGCCGTGGAGCCCCTCGGGAATGGCCGCTTCCGGGTCGAAGGGCGCTTCAGCCTGCGCGCCTGGGAGGAGATGTTCGGCATCGAGGTGCCTGACATGGGTGTAGACACCGTCGGCGGGTTCGTGACGGCGCTGCTGGAGAGGGTGCCCAAGCCGGGGGACGTGGCCCGCTACGGGGATGCGGAATTCACGGTCGAGGCCGTTGAAGGCCGGCGCGTCGGCACGGTCCTGGTCACGCTGCCCGATCCAGGCCCGGGCAGGAAGCGAGTGTCGGGCAATGTTTGAGAGCATCGTCATCGTCGCCAGCATCGCGCTGGCCGCCTTCTACAGCGGCAGCGAGACGGGATTCTATTGCATCAACCGCCTCCGCTTGCGACTGCGCGCCGGCAGGGGCGAGCCCGCGGCCATGGCCCTGCAGCACATGGTGTCCAGACCCCGGCTCGCAATCAGCACCATGCTGATCGGCACGAACATCGGCCTCTACCTGGCAACGGTGCTGTGCACGGACCAACTTCGCCAGGCGGGCTGCACCGTTCGGGCCGAACTCTATAGCAGCCTCTTCCTGCCGCCGGTGCTCCTCATACTCGCCGAGGTCATCCCCAAGGCGCTCTTCCAGCACCACGCTGACCGACTGATGTATCAGGCGGTCTGGCCGATCAAGGTCTCCAAGGTGGTGTTCTATCCGCTCTCGATCCTGCTGCAGTGGATGGGCGGGCTGCCGCATTTGCTGTTCGGGGCGCGACGTTCCGCCCACGGGCCTGTGTTCACCGCGGACACCTTCCGGTTCTACCTCAAAGAAGGCGCCGCCCAGGGAGTCCTGTCCGGATCCCAACGAACGATGGCCGAGAACATCCTGCACCTGAAACACCTTGACGTCGCCGCCACGATGACGCCGCTGGAGCGGGTCGTCATGCTGCCCGAAGACGCCCCTCACGGTGAGCTTCTCGATGTGTTCCGCGGGCACCGCTACTCGCGCATACCCGTCTACGGGGATTCGCGCGACAACGTGGTGGGCCTCATCAACGTGATAGACGTGGCTTGCGCGGAGGCAGAGGCGCCAACGGTGCGCGACCTGACGCGCTGGGTCATCCCGATCCGCAAGGACACCTCGGTCGCCGACGCCCTGGCAACTCTCGGGCAAGCCAGGCAGCAGTTGGCCCTGGTCACCGACGACGCCGGGCGCGCGCTCGGCATCGTCACCGTCAAAGACCTGGTCGAAGAGATAGTGGGCGAACTGGAGGCGTGGTAGAATGACACCGGCGGCCGTCGTTGGTGATACTGCGCTGTAGTGAACACGTGACTCCACAGGGGGACCGGGGAATGCGTTTCCGGGCGTGCAAGTGGATTGCTCGGCTCTGCCTCCTCCTGTTCCTGCTGGGGCAGGCAGCGAGCGCCCAGGGAGACCTGCCGGACCTGCCGTATCTGCCGGCTTCGCCGGGCGGCGAGTCGTTCCGCGTCCAGGCGCGGCTCCCCTACCCCGAACAGCCGGCCGGATCGCAAACGCTCGTCGAAATAGACTTCTCCTGCATGCCGGAGCACTACGTCTGGCACGACAGCATCAAGGTCGAATTGGCGCCGACGGATGGGATAACGCCCGGCCGGCTTCTCCTGGACGCGCCGAAGGAGAAATACGACCCCCTGGCCGGGGGGGAGGTCAAGTACCTCGACGGCGCGTTCACGGCCCGACTGGAACTCAACATCGCCCGGGACGCGGCACCCGGCGACCGCGACCTGGAACTGGTCATAAGCTACACGGGCTGCGGACCGGACATCTGCACGTTCCCCCGTCATCGGGCAAGCGTCCGCCTGGCGGTGCTGCCGGCGGGAACCCCGGCGGCCCCGCACGTCGAGGCGGCGGCTGCTTCTCCTGCGCCGACACTGCCGCCTCCCTCGCCGGTGGAGACCCGGCCCACACCCACCGCTGACGCGGGCGCCGACGCCGGCGTGCTGACGGGACGCAGCCCCCTGGTCGCCATCCTCATCGCGTTCCTGGTCGGGTTGGGCCTCACGTTCACGCCGTGCGTTTACCCGCTCATTCCCGTCACCATCAGCCTGGTGGGCGCCACCTCCGGTCGGGGCAAGCTGGACGGCCTGGTGCGCTCGCTCGTCTACGTGTTCGGGATCGCCGTCACCTACTCCGTGGTTGGCGTTGTAGCGGCGGCCACGGGCGGCGTGTTCGGCGCATGGCTTCAGCATCCGGCCGTCTACGTCGCCCTCGCCGTCATCTTCGTCGCGCTTGCCGGCGGCATGTTCGACCTCTACTCCATAGACGTCTCCTCGCAGCGCCTGCAGCGGCTCCAGGTCGGTCTTCGGGGACGCTGGGGTCTGTTCGGCATCTGGGTGGTCGGGCTGCTCTCCGGTGCGGTCGCCACCGCCTGCATCGCTCCCATCATCCTCAGCGTCCTCACCTACGTGGCGCAGCAAGGCAACGTGGTGCTGGGATTCCTGATGTTCTTCGCCCTGGCCTGGGGCATGGGCGCGCCGTTGGTGGCGCTGGGCACGTTTACGGGACTGGCCAGGGCCATGCCGAAGTCCGGCCGGTGGATGGTGACCGTCAAGCACGTGTTCGGCGTGGCGCTGCTGGCGGTGGCCGTCTACTTCCTCGGCAAGAGCCGACTGCTGCCGACGCCGTGGTTCCGCGCGCTGGTCGGTGCGATGCTGCTTGGCGGGGGCGTGTTTGCCGGCGCGTTCGACGTGCTGACGCCCGAATCCGGCTGGCAGGCGAGGCTGCGCAAGGCGGCCGCGCTGCTGCTGCTTGTCGGGGCGGGGGCGGCGTTCCTGCTGGCGGGCAAAGCGACCCTGGGCGACCTGGCCGGGCCGCCCGAGACGCACGCCATGGAGTGGCTCGACGACGAAGGGGAAGCGCTGGCCATGGCAAAGGCCCAGGGCAAGCCCGTGCTGTTGGACTACTGGGCCGAATGGTGCACGCCGTGCCACAAGATGTTCGCCATCACTTTCACGGACAAGCGCGTCGTGGCGGAGTCGCGGCGCTTTGTCTGCGCGAAGATTGAGGTGGGCGGTGCGGACGATCCCGGCGCCGGGCCGCCGGCGCGGAGATCCAAGCCGCCGGGCATTCCCAGCGTCGTCCTGATCAGCACGACCGGCGAGCGGGCCTCGGCCGTCGGCTACATCGGCCCCGACGACATGCTCAGCCTCATGCGCGCGGTCCACTGACAATTCACCGCAGAGCACGCAGAGAGGCGCCATCTAGGAGGGAAACAGAGGCAACGAGTAAGGTTCGCCGTCGTCTGTTTCAGCGACTCTGTCAGCCGAGTCTCGACTGGTTCGAGGCGGGCTAGGCTTACCCGCAGTTATAGCCAGAACGAACACGGGAATGTCAATATTCGAAACCCCTCTATGCTCGAGGTCCCACACGAACTGCTCGAAATAGGAAACCCCAGACGACATCTCGTCTGCGAATTCCTTGACGGGGACAATCTCGACGCCCGCGTCAATGTGCCCCAGGTTACTGAATATGGTCATTTTTGCACAGACATTGTAGACCATGAACGAGTACTTCCCAAACTGCAGTTCGATACCCAGTTTCTCTTTGATGAAGTCCATTTCGCGAAATGGGACTCCGCGAATGGTAGGCGCGTGGTAGTGAGGTAGGTAGTACTGAGTCAGATACTGGCACTTCACTCTGACAGTGCGCTAGCGGAGAGCGTGGAAAGCGGGCTCGAAGTCCTTGTTGAGAGGCCTGGGGGAGTAAAGCATCTTGACATGCTGGCAACGATCTGTAGGATATGCTCCAGGTTTGCCTCTGGGGCCTGAAGGGCACAGTCCGGGCACCTCAACATTTGCGGTGCGTGATCGGAAATGCCAAGTGAAGCGAAACTAGGGTTCCTTAGAAAGCTGCGCCAATGCTTTCCGCGATTGCGCAAACTGCAAGGCAGCCAGTCTCTTTATGAGGTTGGCGATGGGGCGGCAAGGCTTTACATCCGCTACTCCAAGGTGCACCCAGATGGACGAACCTTCTACGGCTTGCGCCAAGAGGACCTAACGGCGCTGGCCGGCCATCGCTCTCTCATCTGCCTTTTGTGGGACGGCCAGAGGGAGCCGTTGCTCGTTCCATACTGGCAGTACGAAGAAGTCTTCCATTCTGTGGCCCCCGCCAGCGACGGCCAATACAAGGCGCAAGTATATTTACAGGATGAAGGGACCGAGCTCTATATCGCCCAGGCGGGGCGTTTCACGGTCGAGGCCCACATCGGGTGGGGCCAGCTGGAGAAGCTCGTGCATCAGGGAGCGGTTGTGTCGATGCCTGTGCTTTCCCACGCGCAAGTCCAAACGATTCTGGGTGCGCTTGGCGCGCTGAAGAGCTACGACGTCTGGATTCCTCGGGGTGACGTCGGGGGGTTGGACTGGTCTGTGGCTGAACAATTCGGTTGCCGAAGCGAATTGCCCGCAAGGTTCGAGCCGGCGATGCAGGCACTGCAAGAGGTGGACGTGATATGGCTTGGGAGAGGCTCCAATGAACTGCGGGCGCTCTATGAGGTCGAACATTCAACACCAATCTACAGTGGCCTTCTGAGGCTGAACGATGTGTGCTTGGCGAGCGCGGGTGGCGAACCCACCTACGCAGTGGTTGCAAAAGGTACCAAACGTTCAGCGTTCGTCCGCCAGGTCAATCGCCCCACATTCCGCGCGAGCGGCTTGAGCCGCCTCTGTACTTTTCTCAAATACCGGGACGTGTTCGAATGGTATGTCCGAGCCACGGGCCGGCAGGAGGTGACGGGTGGCCAAGCAGGGCTTTAATAAGACCATATGGGTTTCGGTTCTGGTTCAGAGCGGCATTCCTGTGGAGGTGAAAGCCTTCCGCGAAAGCAGACCCGCCCAAGCCCAGCGAAAGCTGTGGCTCAAGGAGACCCGCCCCGAATACGACGAGGCCGCGGTGTTCGAAGTGGACTTCCCGTCAGGGGTCGGTCCTTAGGTCTGCGTAGGCGACGGCTGCTGATTTACCCCGGCCCTGGGGATAGCTACCGACGGAAACAGACCTCCAGAGGGCCGGAAAGGCCTTGAGCCCCACGCAGCCGGCGCAAAAGTCGCATATGGGTTCTGTCGCGCTGCGGACGGTCTCGGGCTCCCTCTCTCACCCTGCCGCCCTATGGTTGTGCCTCAAAGCAGCGATTGCTCTGTTGAAAACCATCCTATGGTGACAATCTGAGGATGATCAGATTGTGGGTCAAGACGCGGATCAGACATTCGCGCGCTTGCATCTGGTCGTTGCGCGCCCGCAGGGCGGAGCCGAAGAGGCGTTTGTTCCGGCTGATGGCGCTCTCGATCTGCCACCTTTGCCCGTAGATGCGCCTGGGGAATCAGCGAGCCATGTGAGCCCGGTACTTCGTCGCGGGCGATGGCGTTGCCGCCCGTTCGTTCAGGGGGATCACGCTCGAGCGGATGCCGAGTTCCTCCCCGCAGAGCTTGTGGTTGTGCTCGGCTTCTTGCTCTGCTCTTCCTCCGCAACCTCTGGGGGCAATGCCGTTCGTTTGGCGGGCGGGCCGCGCCTGGTATAATGGAGCCTCCGCAGCCGGGCTCAGGGAGGATGGGCGATGGAACAGAAGGACGTCTGGCAGGAGATGCGCAAGCACGTCGCCGGCATGGCGGACGCGGTAGATAAGGCCGTCCGCAAGGTGCCGAAGATCATTAAGGGCGACTACCCGCCCGTCAACATCTACGCCACCGAAGACGAGCTGATCGTGTGCGCCGAAGTGCCGGGGGTGGCGAAAGAGACCCTGGCCGTCAGTCTGAAAGGCGGCGCCTTGCTCATCCAGGGCAAGGAGGACCGGTCCGAATACGAGTCCTACACGCTCGCGAGCCGGGAACGCGGCCCGGGCGAGTTCAGCCGCGAGATCCGCCTGCCCGAGCCCATTGACGAAGACGCGGAGCCGGCGGCATCGGTCGAGAACGGCCTCCTCACCGTCCGGCTGAAGAAGAAACCGCCCGCAGAGGGCAAGGCCGTCCACGTTGGCATCCGGTAGGCAACGGTCCTCTCACCGCAGAGATCGCCGAGACCGCAGAGAAACGACAACCAAGGCGTATGGTCTCGATCCGAGGAAGAGCACCGTATGACGGAGAAGGCGGACCTGGACCGCATTACCGAGATCATCATAGGCGCGGCGATCGAAGTGCATCGCGCCCTCGGGCCTGGCCTGCTGGAATCTGCTTACGAGGCGTGCCTGGCGTTTGAACTCGTACAGGCCGGCCTGAAAGTCGAGCAACAGAAACCGTTGCCCGTAACGTACCGTGGCGTCAACCTCGACTGCGGCTATCGTCTGGACCTGCTGGTCGAAGACAGCGTTATCGTAGAGGTCAAAGCTGTTGAGTCTCTGGCGGCCATTCACCAGGCCCAGTTGCTTTCGTATCTGAAGCTGTCCGGCTCCACTGTTGGCCTGCTGATCAACTTCAACGTGAAGGTGTTGAAGCACGGAATCCGACGGGTCGTAAATCAGTACCCCGAAGCTCTGCGCTCTCGGCGTTCTCGGCGGTTGGATAACTTAGGGGCTATTGCAAAACCTCATTTACGCAGCTTGACGATGAGTGAGTTTTCGGGCACAGATAAGGACCGCCGCGAGCTGATGAAGGGCCAGAAGGCTCTCCCCGCTCCGCTCGTAGCAAAGCCGCAGGCGGCGATGGTTGTTGAACCACGACAGGGTGCCTTCCACTACCCATCGCGTCCGGCCCAGACCCGAGCCGTGCGTGTCGTCCTGTGGCCGCGCCAACTCGGACCGCACACCGCGCGCCCGGGTGGCCCGGATGTTCTTGTCCCAGCCGTACGCCCGGTCGCCTTGGAAGACATCGGGGCGGAATCGCGGCCGGCCACGAGGCCCCTGGATGGGTGGAATCGAGTCGAGCAGCAGGATGGCCACTTCGCCGTCGGGTACGTTGGCGGGTGTCATCATGAGGGCCAACGGCAACCCCGCGGCATCGACGACCAGATGGCGCTTTACGCCCCTCTTGCCGCGATCCGTGGGGTTCGGCCCCGTGTGAGCCCCCCAAAAACGGCCCGTGCGGAGGCACTGTCAATGACGGCCCGCGACAGGTCGACGCGACCTTCCTTGCCCAAGGCATTGAGCATACACTGCCAGACTGCCGGCCAGACGCCGGCTTGGGTCCACAGTCGGAACCGACGCCAGCAGGTAGTGCCATCGCCGCAGCCCAGTTCGGCGGGCAGATCGTTCCAGGCACAGCCGGTGCGCAGCACAAAGACGATACCCACCAGGCACTTGCGGTCCGGGATGCGTGGCCGCCCCCCCTTGGGTTTGGGCGGCTCGCATGGAAGCAGTGGGACAATTTCATCCCACAGATCATCGCTAACCCATTGGCGGGCCATAGGCAATCCTCCCATCGAAGCTCTATGGCTCTATCATCCGACATCCCGAACCCCAAACTCCAAGGTTTTGCAATAGCTCCT
>DAOVRD010000364.1 GCA_030628375.1 Planctomycetota bacterium | reverse complement strand
TCCGGTAGCCTTCCCTGGCCAAGTTGTAGCTGACCAGCTCGAGGATGTCTTCCTCGTCGTCAACAACCAGTATGCACTCGTTGGCCATGGCGCCCTCGAGTCCGCCAAATCCCCCTGTCGTGCTTGGCATCTATTCTATCTGCTTTTGTTAGCACAGTGTTAGCACAAAGCGCATGACGGAGGGATTGTGGCATTGTTGTGTCTTGGTTGGCGTGGGACGTGGTATCCCGGCGACAGCGCCCCAGTGAGCTGGCAGGCGGAGACAACTCCGTCCGAGCGTTGCCGTTCCGATGCACATGGGCCCATTGCACTCCCTGCTGAGTTACTGAGCGGGTCAATCGTTACTGGGTGGGCACTTGCCACTGAGTACTCAGCGGCCTGCAGAACGATTGTGGCTTCGGTCTTGGACCGGAAGCACTGAGGACAGCAATGGGGACAGATGATTTGGATCAAGACAGGTCAAGGCGCCGCAACTCCGATCAGGAAGCATCATGCAAGAGATTGATTCGTGAGGACTTACGTTGATCCGCGTTGATCTCTCGTGATGTCCCTGTCCCTCGTGAGTTCCGAGGAACTGAATTCCTAAACCGCAGGTCGCAGGTGTGAGTCCTGCCGGGCGTAACACCCTTTGGCCTTGCCTGCTGCTTCGGCCGGAGGCGGCTTTCCGAGCCGCCGGTCGCAGGGGGGCCTGTGCAGTCTCGCGCAGGAAGGTGGGGTTCCCCTCGCCCAGGCTCGGGGTAAACCCGTCATGCCGCCTGTCCCGAGCCCGCCGACGGGGGGCGTACCACGTATCTCAGTTCCCCGCGACGAGTTGGAGCCATCACATCTACCAGCGTCGCATGCAAGGGGATCAGTTCTGGGTCGGTCGGCGTCCTTCCCGAGTCCGGCAGCGCCTCGAGGGCCCTGGAAACGTCGAGCAGGCTGGGGTCGGTGTAGACGTTCATGGTGAGGTCGAGGCTTGAGTGGCGCAGGGCCGCCTGGGCCGTGCGAGGGGGCAGGCCGTTCTTGCTCAAGTGCGTGCCGAAAGCCTGACGGAAGGCGTGGAGGCCACCGTTCGGGCTCGGCTTGCTGTCCTTCGGGGTGCTGGCGGCGAGGCCGAGATCTACGATGCCGATTACCTCGCACGGCGCGCCCAAGAGCTGCTCGTCAACGGGGAACCGCCTGTACCGATAATGTCAACACGCGTAGTCCTACTGGGTCACATCGATTACCGTTGAATCCCGCTCATTTGCGTGGCCTATCTTACTGTTATTCAAGAGGTTGTGATGTAAGCGACGGCTCGGCATGCAGTTACGAAAATGTGCTCAAAAGGCCATTGTGAGGACTTTTAATCCGTAGGTCGTGGCCCGCCGCAGGCGGGTGAAGTTCGATCTTTATCCGCCTCAGGCGGACCCACCGCCCTCACCATCCCAGCCCTTACACCAAGATTCCGTAGGTAATTACCACAGCAGGAAGTAAGATTGGGCACGCAGGCCGGACTATCGAGAAGTCCTTGACAACGCTATGGGCCGCGGCACTCCTGGCGGACGTGGCTCAAGCAAACCGGTCCCCGGCATGAGCGTGGCGGCCAACGGGGAGCTGCCCTCGTCCGCCATGTATCTGCTGAAGGCTCTGTACCTTGAGATCCCCTTCCCGGAGGGCCGCGATGGCTTCCGCGGCGGCCGAAGCTGCCGCGATAGTGGTGATAAGGGGGATGCCCCGTCTGACTGCCTCGCTACGGATGCGGACCTCGTCACGCCGCGGGACCGGGCCGCTGGGCGTGTTGATCAGAAGACCGACATCCTGGCTCTTGATGTGGTCGAGTATGTTGGGACGGCCCTCTGAAAGCTTGGGGACCTTGCGAGCGGGGATATCGCTGGCCCTAAGCTGTTGCGCCGTACCGGCAGTCGAGAGAATCCTGAACCCCGTGGCCGCCAGCTCCTTGGCAATGGGGATTATTCTCTCCTTGTCCGCATCTCGCACGCTGATGAAGACGTTTCCCGAGTGAGGCAGCGGCGAGCCCGCGGCTATCTGGGACTTCGCAAACGCCATGGGGAAGGTGGTGTCCATGCCCATCACTTCGCCTGTGGATTTCATCTCCGGGCCAAGGATAGGGTCCACGCCAGGGAATCGAGAGAAGGGCAGGACGGATTCTTTGACGGCGAAGTGGGTGGGCACAGGGTCGCAGGTCAGTCCGAGCTCCTCAAGCTGCTTGCCGACCATTACTTTCGCGGCCACCCTCGCGAGGGGAACGCCCGTTGCCTTGGAGACGAACGGAACGGTGCGCGATGCGCGCGGGTTGATCTCCAGAACGTAGACGGTGCCATCTTTCACGGCATACTGCACGTTCATGAGTCCGACAACGCCGAGTTCCCGCGCCAGCTTGCGCGTCTGTTCCTTTATCTCGGCCACTGCACTAGCCGGCAGCGAATACGGCGGGAGGACCATCGCGCTGTCGCCCGAGTGGACGCCCGCCTGTTCGATGTGTTCCATGACACCGCCCACCACGACAGTGTGGCCGTCGCTGACGGCGTCCACGTCCACTTCAGTAGCATCATCCAGGAACTTATCTATGAGGATCGGGTGGCCAGGAGCAGCTTCGAGAGCCTCTGCAACTATTCCTGTGAATTCCTTCCCGCTCCACGCGATGGCCATGGCTCGGCCGCCCAGCACGAAAGACGGCCGCACGAGCACGGGATATCCCAGGTTCTCCGCTATTCTGCGTGCCTTCTCGCAGGAAGTTGCCGTGTCGCTCGGAGGCTGTCTGAGGCCGAGCTTCTGCACCAGTCGCCGGAACAGCTTCCGGTCCTCGGCGCGCTCGATGGCTTCGTGCGAGGTACCCAGAATGTGCACGCCCGCCCTGACAAGCGGCAGGGCAAGATTCAGCGGCGTCTGCCCACCGAGCTGAACGATGACGCCCTCGGGCTGCTCACTCTCCACTATGTTAAGGATGTCCTCCAGGGTCAGGGGTTCGAAGTAAAGGCGGTCGGAGATGTCGTAGTCGGTCGAAACGGTTTCGGGATTCGAATTCACCATTATCGTCTCATACCCCAACTCTCGCAGGGCCAGCGAGGCATGGACGCAGCAGTAATCGAACTCTATGCCCTGGCCTATGCGGTTCGGGCCGCTGCCTATAATGAGGACCTTGGGACGGTCGCTCGGTCGGCTTTCGTCCTCCAGTTCGTAGGTCGAGTAGTAGTAAGGAGTGTACGCGTCAAACTCGGCGGCGCACGTGTCCACCAGCTTATATACCGGCAGTATGCCGAGCCGGGCGCGCTCGCTGCGCACGTGCGCCTCGCCGGTGCCGGTCAGGTCGGCGATCTGGTTGTCGGAGAATCCTGCCCGCTTCGCTTTGCGCAAGAGTTCTCGACAGATAGGGCCCTGCGAAACGGCGCTGACGATCTCCTTCTCGAGTTCCACTATTTCGCGGATGTTCGCGATGAACCACGGATCGATTCCCGTCAACTCGGAGACAGTCTCCGCAGACATGCCCGACTTGAGGGCACGCTTGACAGAGAACAGGCGCCAGGGATTGGGCCGCTTGAGCATGGACTCGAGCATGTCGGGATGCACCTTCTCCTCACCGCTGCCGTCCAAACCGCTCAACCCGGTCTCAAGCGAACGGAGTCCTTTCTGCAACGCTTCTTTGAACGTGCGTCCGATGGACATCGTTTCCCCGACCGACTTCATGGACACGGTGAGGGTGTCGTGGGCACCGGGAAACTTCTCGAACGCAAACCGGGGGATCTTCACCACGCAGTAATCAATGGTCGGCTCAAAAGAGGCCGGGGTTTCTTTCGTTA
>DAOVRD010000381.1 GCA_030628375.1 Planctomycetota bacterium | reverse complement strand
GTGGCCACGGAGATAGACGTCGAGTCGGTAGAGCTGATCTGAGATGACGGAAGATTCAAGCCGGCATGGAAAAACGAACGCTAAGGACGACTAACAAGATGAACCGCAGAGACGGCCGAGTTCGCCCGCCGTACGGCGGGCAAGCGCAGAGACAATTAAGGCGCATAATCAATGGTTTTGGCCTTTCTCGGCGGGCTCGGCGGTCTCTGCGGTTCATCTTGTTAGTCGTCCTTAGCGTTTGCTTTCATCTCAGACCAGCTCGACCGACTCGACGTCTATCTCCGCGGCCACAGAACGCCCCAGAAGGTCCACGGAGACCACCAGCTTGCATCTCTTCTGTCGTTGGACTATGAAGCCCTCCATGCCGATGAGCGGCCCGGTCATCACCCGGACCAGCTTCCCCTCCTGCATGTAGGGCCAGGGGTCCACGGGCACGTGCTTCTCGATCATGCACCGGACGGCCTCGACCTGCTCGCAGGGCACGGCGATCGGACCGTCACCGTTGCCCACCAGGTGCACGACGCCGCGCGTGCCCCTTACGAAGCCCAGCCTGTGGCGCTCCAGATTGACAAAGAGATAGCCGGGAAACAGCGGCTTCTCCACCCACTTGCGCCTGTCCTTCCAGCGGCTCAGGACCTCACACAACGGCAGAAAGCTCTCGATGCCCTTGCCCTGCAAGGACCGGTCAACGGCTTTCTCATGCCGCGCGCGGGTGTAGACCGCGTACCATTCGGCGGCGTCCTGGAGCGCTATCTCCATTGATCGGTCCTAAATGGTAGCATCTGCAAGCAGTAATAGCAATAGGCTCGGCGCCGGAACGCCCATCCGGCCGGGCGACGCTGCGCAGCATTCAGTAGGTCATTCACGTTGGTTCTTTCCACACCCGTTCCCTCTCACTTACAGCCGCCAAAGCGCTGTAAGTTGTTGCCCAGACTTATGTTGCGCCGCTTTTCGTCAGTTTTTCGGGGCGCTTCTTCCGAGCCCCGAGCGGGGCGCTGCAACGCGCCGCTTCGCTGGCTCGCCGCGGATCCCCATGCGGCCGTCCGCCTCGCCCACACGCAGCGGGCGCGCCCCGAGGACAGGACCCTCAGCAGGTTGTTCCCAGATTCTGCCCATTGCTGCTCGCGTCCTCACAGTGGGTGCCGCCGACCTGCGTTCCCGGCCGGCAGCCCTCGTCGTAACTCAGGCCGCCGCCATGGCCAACAACTCCTCGGCGTTGGTGCCGTCGTCCGGATAGACCGCCAGGCCGATCTTCACCTCATCGTCTACGGCCATTACGCTCCTGAGCCTTCTTGCGACGGTCTCGGCGCCATCGCGGTCGGTCTCCGGAAGGACCACGCCGACCGCTTCGTCTCCGTTCGGCTGTGCCATCTGCGCGAGCCCTTCCAAGCCGTTCCCCGCGCGATGGAGGGAGTGATACCTGCCCTCGCCGTCCACCAGCCCCAGGATGTCGCTAACCCGAAGGGAGCCCGCCGAAGTGTGCAGCATCTCCAGCGCGCCCACCTTCTCGGAAGAGACCAGCATGATCGAGAAATAATGGTTATAGCGCTCGGAGCGGCGTTTCTCCCGCAACAGCATTTCAGCGAAGGGGCGGGCGGTCCTCTGCTCGTAGACGGCCCTGATCTCCTCCAGCACTCTGCGCGTGATGCGCAATTGCTCCTCCAACCGTGCCACGTCGTTGAGACTGTCCACCGCCATCTCCCCGGGGTGTGCGCGTTAGGTGCGCCCTGCAACCATTTGGCGAAACCGTGGATAGCGCAACTTCAGTGCCAAAGGGATTATGCGACGCTTCGTCCGCAACCGGAGCCCGGATGCCGTCGAGAAGGCTCCTCACGGCTGATCCGCATCCGGACCAACGGCATAGGGAACGCGGGCATTCGACTCACGCCGCGGCTGACCGCCAGTTCTGGCAGACAATCTTGTCATGCCGGGACAGGCAACCGGGCCTCGTCACGGACCAGATCCTGGGACAGGCTCTAAGTCCAGATTGCTGCTGGACTTTTGACCGTATCATGGTAGAATGAAGGTTCGCTTGGCCGGCGAGGACGGCTGCGACAGGCTCGCACGTCCGTCAGCGTCGAGCCATCGCTCATTGTCCTCTGAGATAGCAGCGGCCATGGCGGACCGGATGCACCAGAAGCGTGAGCGTCGCAGATACCCCAGGACGCTGATGCGCCTGCCGGTGCAACTGTACGAGGGCGAGGGCGTGAGAAGGCTAACGGTCGGCGCCACGCTGAACGTGAGCCCCCTGGGCCTGCTGGCCGAGTACGGCCAGATGAGCTTCGGCGCCGAAGGAGACGTCGTCCGGGTCCACCTCGGCCTGGCGACGGAGCCCTGGCCGGAGGTAGACGGGCTCTTCCGGGGGCGTCTGCTGCGCCTCGAGGACGGCAGCCCGCTCCGCTGCGCCGTGGAGGTGGTCGGAACTCCCCCGCCCTCCCTGCTGGCCCCCGAACTGGTCGGCACCCACCCGAGCATCCAGGACCTGAAGAGACAACTGCTCGACATAGCCGACTACGACGTCAACGTGCTGCTGCGCGGCGAGAGCGGCACGGGCAAGGACGTGGCGGCCGTCGTGATCCACCGCTACTCGGACCGCTCGCACTGCCCCTTCATCCGGGTCAACTGCCCTTCCATTCCGGACACGCTTCTGGAGAGCCAGTTGTTCGGCCACGAGAAGGGCGCCTTCACGGATGCGAAGTACGCCCGGCCCGGCCTGTTTCGCATGGCCGAGAAGGGAACCCTTGTGCTGGACGAGATATCGGCCATCCCCTCCTTCGTGCAGGCGAAGCTGCTGCAGGCCATTGACGAGAAGCGGTTCCTGCCGGTGGGCGGCCGCCAGACCGTGAGTGTGGACGTGCGGCTGATGGCGACGACCAACGACAACCTGGAGAAGAAGATCCGGGAGGGCACTTTCCGCGAGGACCTATTCTACCGGCTCAACGAGGTGGAGTTGACGGTGCCGCCGCTGCGGGAGCGGGCGAGCGACATCCCGCTCCTGGCGGACCACTTCCTGCGAAAGTACTGCGCCGAGTTCAGGAAGCAGTACCGCCCTCTGGAGGGGCACACGACCGAGACGTTCCGCAACTACACCTGGCCGGGGAACGTGCGCGAGCTGGAGAACACCATCAAGCGGGGCATCCTCATGGGCCAGTTCAGCACGCCCGACGCTGAGGGCCGGGAGGCCCGTGAGCCGGAGCCTGCCGGGCAGCCGGCCCTCGACCTGGGGAACTGGAACTCGATGGCGGACGCCAGGGAGGCCGCCGAGCGGCAACTGATCGTGCGCACGCTCGAGGCGGCCGGCTTCAACAGGACCACAGCGGCGGCCCGACTGGGCATCAGCTATCGGACGCTGGTGAGAAGGATCAAGCGGTACAACATCGAGATCT
>DAOVRD010000136.1 GCA_030628375.1 Planctomycetota bacterium | reverse complement strand
GGCTTTCGTCACCCTTAAGACTCAAGGCCAGTTGCGAGGGTGCATCGGGCGCTTCATGGCCACGGAGCCGCTGTGGAAGGTCGTGCGGGAGATGGCCGGCGCATCCGCCACGCGGGACGTCCGCTTCATCGGGATGCAGTTGAGGCCGGAGGAGTTCCCGATACTGAGGATTGAGATCTCCGTGCTCTCTCCCCTTCAGCGTATCAGCGACCCCGCAGAAGAAGTGGAACTGGGCAAGCACGGCATCTACATAAAACAGGGGATGCGCAGCGGCTGTTTCCTGCCCCAGGTGGCCACCGAGACGGGGTGGACCAAAGAGGAGTTCCTGAGCAACTGCTGTGCGGGAAAAGCGGGACTCCCCCCCGACGCGTGGCAAGATCCGCAGACCGAAGTGTCTGTCTTCACAGCCGAGGTGTTCGGAGAAGAGGACTAGTGGAGCTTGGGAGTTGAAATTGGCAGTTGTCAGGTCGAGGCAGCGTTGTATACGTGTCACGTGGTCATTGCGCATCCGCCATAGTGGTGGGCCCGATCCGCTTTCGTAGGGGCACGGCGCGCCGTGCCCCTACTTAAAAGGCCGAAGTGGCCCTACCCGGAAGTTCAGTCTTGAAGCTCCACTAAGCGGAGGGGAGCGGCGGTCGAGATACTTTCCGGCTCCCGAGACGGCGTGGACCGCGCTGGCTTGCAGCGCTGGCGCCGGGATCAGGCTTGCCGTGGGCACACAGAAAGAGTAAACTATTGCAGTGGCCGCCTGGGTCGCGAGGTCGCCATGAAGAGCCTTTTCCGCTGCCGGGCGGCTCGGGTCAGTGTGCGCGGATGGGGCTGCTGAGGGTCGCAGCGGTGGGGTCACTCCGGCCGCTGGAGGGAAGCGGGCGCAGGAATGGAACTGAAGAGGCACTTGCCGACGGCTGCAACGCTCTGCAATGGAGCGGCGGGCATCGCCGCCTGTGGCTTCGCCGTGAACGGCTACTGGGAGATGGCGGCCTTGATGATCATGGTGGCCGTTCTGCTGGACTCCCTGGACGGTGCGCTGGCTCGTGCCCTGGGATCCGTCACTGAGTTCGGAAAGGAGCTGGACTCGCTGGCCGACGTGATATCTTTTGGGTGCGCTCCGACGGTGCTGGTCGGCTCTTTGATGCCATTCGAGATGCGCGACATAGGATGGATACTCGTCACGTTCTATCCCCTGTGCGCCATGTGGCGTCTGGCCAGGTTCAATACTCGCCAGGATGCGGAGGAGATCCACAAGGGCTTTTTCGGTCTGCCTTCAACCGCTGCCGGCGGCGCGGCGGCGACGGCCGTGCTCCTCTACCTGCGTCTGAGCGGACAGGGCGTCTCCCCCAATGTAATGGTGCTGCCCTGGATTCTGATGGTCCTCGGCGCGCTGATGATCAGCGGGATAGGCTATAAGCACGCCGGGGCCGTGATCGGCAAGCTGAATCCTGCAGTGGCCGTCGTGGCGGCCATGCTCTTCCTGGGCGGCTCGATCTTCTGGCAGTACGAGTACATGTTCGCCGCCTTGATATGGGCGTATGCGCTCTCAGGTCCCGTTGGAGCCGCCAGAGGGATGATCCGGGCGGTCCACCACGCGTAGTCCGTCGTCGCACACCCGCCATGGCGCAGTCAGTGACGGTGTATCCAGTCCGCGATGTCGTCAATGACGGCCTTTGCCACGTGGCCGGGCTGTCGGTATTCGGCGGGCGTGCTCTTGCCCTCCCCCTCGACGAACAGGTGGTTGAGGCGCGGGTAGAGTTTGAGCGCCACGTTCTGCCGGGATGACAAAGCGTCCTTCCAGCCCTGGAAGTCGGCCAGCGTCACCTGGTAGTCCCGGCCTCCCTGGATTATGAGCATCGGCCCCGCCAGTTTCCTGGCCGCCTCGGGCGGATCGTAATCCTTTAGATCGAGCCAATACTCCGGCGGCGCGCCGAGCAGCAGGCCTTCGCCGGCGGCCTCACCGGTGCGCCTGAGTTCCTTGATCGCGGCGGCTTGCTTCTCGAATTCCGCCAGTCTGGCCTGCCGGTCTTCAGAAAGCGGACCCGTCAAGGACACGATGTAGGACAACTGCTCCAGAAACACATCCTCGTAGGGCCTTGTTGTGCCTGCCATCACGATGAGCCCTGCGACGCCGCTGTCGCGCAGCCCGATCCTCGGCACGAGCATCCCCCCCAGGCTGTGCCCCAGGACGAATATCCGCCCCGCTTCTATCCGCTCTGCCCGGCGCAGAAGGGCTACGGCAGCCAGCGCGTCATCTATCGTCTCCTCCTTGACGGTGACGGGCGTCCCGGCGGAGGCCATCTTCGCGCCGTGCACCTTCGTGCGTTTGTCGTAGCGCAGGACCGCGATGCCCCGCGACGCCAACCCCCACGCCAGATCGCGGAAGGGCTTGTTGGCCAGGACGGTCTCGTCCCTGTCGTGGGGTCCGGAACCGTGCACCAGGACGACCGCAGGAAACGGTCCCGCTCCTCGCGGGAGCGCCAGCGTGCCCGGCAGGGCCCAGTCGCCTTCTCCCACGGTCACCTCATCCTCGCGGAAAGAATCGGGCCTCGCGTAATCCGGCGGCTCGTGCTTGAACGGCGGCAGGCTGGGCGCAAACCACAGGCCCGCAACCTGACCCGCCCGGTTGTAGACGACGCTTATGTCGAACGGGCCCTTCCCGAACTCGCATGTCACAAACACAATGCGGACAGGCGCCTTCTCCTCGGTTCGGACCCCCAACTGTCCCTTGAACCGGCCGGCCTGGGACGTGACGGATTGCCAGACTGCCTTGAGCTTCGGCTCGGGCAGGGCCCTCTTCATCGCGTCGTTGAACTGCTCGAAGGCCTTGCCGAAGTCCCCATCGGACAGGAACCCCACAAACTCCTGCGCCGAGGCCTCGATGACGGCAAACGGTGAAATCGGCTCCGGCTGAGCAACGCAGAGGGCCGCACGGAGGGCAATGGCCAGCAGCACGACGGACACATATCGTTTCATCTCTTCCGCCCTGTTCGCGAAACGACTCAGCACCGTCGCCAGGCCCGGCTCACGGGAGCTGGCTGTCCAACTTGAGCAAGGCAGCGGCGTTGCGCCACAGGATGTTCTGCCTGTCTTCCTCCGGGACATTCGCCCCCAGCACACGGCCGATCTGGGCCGCGTAGTCGCGGCCGGGGTAATCCGACCCATAGAGCACGCGCTCCGCGCCCATGTGGCGCACGGCATACTCGACCATCTCGGCGGCGTACCAGCCGCCGCACGTGTCAACCCACACGTTCGGCAGATCCTCTACGTCCTGCACGCCACGCCGGCCAACGCCGGTCAGGTGCGCCATGATGAACCGGGTTCCCGGATGGCGCCGGGCCAGGTGTGCGATGTCCGAGCCGTCAGACTCCTCGGCGAACTTCTCCACCGTCTTGTGCCAGGCATGAAAGAGGATAGGAATGTCCAGGTCCGCGGCCGCCTCGGCAATGGGACCAATGCGCTCGTCGCGAGCGTTCAACTCCGTGCCCTGCTTGACGGCCACCATGCCGGCTTCCGCACACCGACTCGCCTCCTCTCGAATGAAGGCGGGGTCGTGGTTGGGGCTGAGATACATCGCACCGAGGAAGAACGCTGCGTCTTCCTCGATCAGCCGCAGCGTGCAGTCGTTGCGGTGCCGGAGTTCCTCCGGCGACACGCCGCCGCCGCCGGTCAGCAACAGGACCATGTCAATGCCGCTCTGGCGGGCCAGGGCCTTCGTCCGACCGATTTCGTAGTCGGGCCGCTCCTGGGGGTCCGTCCACGGATGATGCACGTGGATGTCTATGGCGTTCATGTCCGTTCTCCCAACAGATTCTCCGCGTCTGGAAAGCATGATAGCGAGCCCGCTACTGGCTTTCAATCGCGCCCCGTTGAGGGCCGTTGCCGGCAGGCGCAACGCCACGGACGTGAGCGGCAGGCGGCCCTTGCGGAAGGCGACGGTGCTACTCCAGGACTACGGCAGTGCCGTACGCCAGCAGCTCCGCGGCGCCGCCCATGAGAGTAGATGTGGCGAAACGCAGCCCCACCACAGCGTTGGCCCCCATCTCCTCGGCGCCATTCACCATGCGGTCGAGGGCCTGCTCGCGCGACTCGGCCATCAGCTTGGTGTATTCGGTGATCTCGCCGCCGATCATGTGCCGGAACGCGGCCTTGATGTCTTTCCCCAGGTGCCGGGCCCGGATCGTATTGCCGCGCACGACGCCGAGCGTCTGCCTGACGGTCTTCCCGGCGACCGTCTCCGTCGTAGTGACGATCATCTCTCGACCTCCTTGCTGTACTTATCCACCTTGCGAACGGCGAGCCGCTCGCGCAGCAGGGACACGAACAGTATCACAGCGCCGAAAACGAGCGCCACGACGCCCACCTTCAGCAGAACGGCGACGCGAGGGTCCTTGATCATCTCCTCGATGAGTTGAAAGGCGCCGTAGCACAGGACGATGATTGCGCCGACCGATAACAGGATCCATCCCAGCCCTCTCTCCAGGCGGTTGTATACGCTGCGCCAGTATCGCTCCAGTTCGACGTCCGGCGGCTCCTTGAACTTCATCATGGCCAGTTCCTCCTTCAGCCCGGTCAGCTCCGCGAGTTCCCGTCTGCACGCCTCGCAAGCGGCCAGGTGTGCCTCCAGCTCGGCGCTCCGCTCCGGCGTCAGCTCGCCGTCCAGATAGCCCGTCAGCATGGGCTTAAACTCATCGCACCTCATAGTTCCTCGCCTGCAAGTCCTTTCTTGAGCGCCTGGCGAGCGTTGTGAAGCCTCGACATCACCGTCCCGATCGGGATGCCGAGGGCCGCCGCCATCTGCTTGTAAGACAGTCCCTGGAAGTGACTCATAACGATGACTTCCCGGTGCTGCGGCGACAGCTCCCGGATTGCCCTCCAGATGCGGTCGCGCCGCTCGTTGCGTTCCGCCAGCAGGACCGGGTCCGAGTCCGGCGACGGATCGGCATGGCTATCGGCAAGTTGAGCCGTCCGCCGCCGTCCGCTGCGTCTCATCTTGCTCACACAGACGTTCCGCAAGATCGTCGCATACCACGGGTAAAAGGGCGCCCCGGCGTCAAACCGCCGAATGTGGCGCCAGGCGCGAACGAACGCCTCCTGGGAGGCATCCAGAGCGTCGTCGTAGCTGCTGAGCAGCAGACACGCGGCTCCCTGAGCGGCGCCGGCGTACCGTCTCACGATAACGCCGAACGCCTCTTCATCGCCCTGCTGGCACCGCCTGATCAACGTTGCTTCGGATTCTTCCACCGAGGACCGGTTCCCTGGTCTATGCAACAACCTATACGCCTTCAACGACGGGTTTATTCAGCGCCGCCTGCGCAGAGCAAGCTGGATCGCCGCATCAGGCCTGCTCCCAGAGATGCACGTAAATGCTCTCGACCCAGCCGTGACTCAGAATCCCCAGGCGACCGGGTTCCAGCTCAATGATCCGCGTCCCGTCGTGATGCTCGAAACGGTCGTCCAGCACGTAGCGATACCAGGCGCGTCCGTCGGCGTCCGCCTTCTTGTAGACCAGCAGTCTGCTGCGGCTGCGATAGGGATAGAGTTTATCGTGCTCCCCGACGACGATCTCGACCTGGCCGTCGCCGTCCAGGTCAGCCACGGCGATCGAGTGCGGGCAGCGCACGGTGTCCACCACGTGCACCTCCCACGGATCGTTCCTCGGGTCGGCAGGTTGCTCGAACCAGGCCACGCGCGTGAAGGGTGTCTCCTGCTCGCCCAACTCCTCTTCTCCGATGACGATGTCCAGGCGCCCATTGCCGTTCACATCGGCGACCGCCACGCGGGCCGTCTGGAAGCCTTCGGCAATCCGGTGAGGCTCGAAGGTGCCGTCGCCCATGTTCTCCAACCAGTAATGACCGGCCACCAGGTCAATTCTGCCACTGCCCGTCAGGTCCACCGCCACGATCTCCTCGCCGTACGGGATTTCTGCCACGACACGCTTGGGCCAGGGATGCTCGGTCGGGTCGTCGGGCATCTCGAAAAGCTCCGGGAAGCGCCCGCCGGGGCCGTGGTAGCCGGCCACAAGCGCCACCTTGCCCCCTGGCAGGAGGGGCGCCACGGCCGTGCCATGAGGCCACGCGCCGTCACCCGTGCCGATGGGATGCTCTTCCCATTTCCCCGCAACCGGGTCGAGGGGCTTGAGCCAGCAGAGCTCGCTGGAGAGCGCCGCGTACCAACCGTCGGCCCCGGGTCTGCGTTTGGTCGCGATGATCTCAGGCCGGCCGTCACCGTCCAGATCGTAGGCGTTGATAACCTGGTAGATTCCCGGTATCTGGAACCGCTCCCACGTAGGGTTCTTGTACCACCAGGCGCCGCACAGTACGTCGTCTCGCCCGTCACCGTCCACGTCGGCCGCCAGGATGTCGGTCGCTGTCCAGGGCTTATCGCGGTCCAGGAACCGGTGCCGGAAACCGAGCACCGGCGGGACCTCTTTGCGCCGCTTCCAGACCTGTATGCGAGGGACATAGCACTCCTTGCCGACGAACTCGCGGACCCCGTCGCCGTCCAGGTCGGACGCGAGGGCCTGATGGGTGCCGGCGCCCTCGTAGGCCACCTCACGATCCCACGAGCGGCCGCCGTCGCGGGTGGTGTACTGGATCAGGCGCGCATCCCAGTTCCGCGGAGCGTCCCAGCCGCCTTTGGCCATTTCTCCCACGAAGATGCGGACCGCGCCCGCGTCATCGCGCCAGGCCGTCAGGGAATGGGCGTAGTAGAGCGGCCGGTCCAGCGGATGCTCGACCCATGGATCGTCAGGGTCTTCCAGAACGCGGTTTTCGAACCAGGAAAGGCGCCCGTCCAGGAACTCGGACTCCACGACGACCAGGTCCGGCCGTCCGCTGCCGGTGATGTCCACAAACGCCGTCCGGCACATCTCACGGAAGCCCGGCGCTGCCACGCTTCGCTTCCACGGACCGGAGAAAGCGCCCGCATCCGGCGGAGTGTACAGGTAGGGACCCGAGACGATCTCAACGCGCCCGTCGCCGTCAACGTCGGCCGCGTCGGTCCCTTCCATGAAGACGCCCTCGTGCAGGACGTGCTTGTGCCAGGGGGCAGTGACGTCGTCGCCCGGCTTGTATGCGTAGAAGCCGTTGTACCTGCCGATGGCGTCAACGATGAGTTCGTTCCTGCCGTCCCCATCCAGATCAACAAAGACCACGTCGTGCGCCCCGCCGGGCACTTCGGGATCTATCACGTGCCGCGTCCAGGGCCGGGTGGGATCGTCGCCCGCCTTGAACCAACTGAGCATGTGGCGATCGTCGTCCCTGGCCGGATCTATGGCGTGTCCCACCACGATCTCCAGCCTGCCGTCGCCGTCAACGTCCTCCAGGGCGGTGCCCACGTGGCCGCCCACGTCGGAGATAATGTGACGCTCGTGCGTCTCCGGCTTGTAGTAGACGCGGGCGCCGACGACGATCTCCAGCTTTCCGTCGCCGTCAACGTCTCCCACCGCCACGCTGCCCAGGCCACCTGTCGGAGGGAAGCCGTCAAGGATCAACAGTTCCCAGCATCCTTCAAGAGCACGTGCATACCATTGCGCTGCAGTTCCGCCGCACATCGTGCTTCTCCTGTCCAAGTTCGAGCGCTCACCGCACGGCCTCGCCATCGGTGCTTTGCTGCCGCCTGCGGGGAGCAGGCTGGCTCGCCGTGGGGGGCCCTTCGATCTGCGCCTTCACTGGCCGGCCAGAAGCCTTCGCATGTGGCCGATGGCCAGCTCCCTGCCCTTCCGGCCGAGTTCGATGCTCGCTTCCTTCGCGGTTTTGAGATACCACTTTTCGACGCACAAGCGCTGCCGATCAACCGCTTCCGGACACAAGGCCATCAGGAGCGAAGTCTCGCCCTGGCCTGCGTGGTCGAAGGGGTACTGCTGGGCGATCTCTTCGCTCATGAATGGATGGCCCCGTATCCAATTGAAGGGGTTCTCCCCTCGCTGGTGGGCCGTGTAGTAGTCGGCCATGCTGTTGTCGCCCCACCAGCCTTCGCCGCGTTCCTTCTTCAGGAATTCGAAGATCGCCTGCCGCGCCCCGAGTTTGAACGCCAGGTCGGTGGGCATGCCGGCCTCGAAGTTCTCCGACTGATGGTGGATGAAGAAGTGGATGTTGCGAAACCCGATCCGTAGCAGGCTCCGGAACAGTCCCCGCGCGAAGGGCAGCAGCTCGCCGGACTCGACGTGTACCGTGCCGTTGCGCTCCGGTGATTCGACCACATAGCTTGCCGCCCCATAGTAGAACGGTGGCAGAACAACGAGGTCCATCTCCTCTTCGAGTAGCTCCAGGGCGCGAACGACCACCAGCGTGTCCATTCCGACGGCCAGATGTTCGCCATGGTACTCCAGGACACCAAGGGGCAAAACGCACGGCCAGTTCTCGTCAATGGCGTTGCGGATCTGGTGCGGCAGCATGAACTCGTAACGCATGGCAGTTCTCCTTCCGGGTCCCGGCCTTGCCCTCTGCCGAGAGTCCGGACCAATGCCCTCTTTCAGTACGGCACCCCAGCAGCTGCCCTAGGAGATCTCATTCACCCCCCAGAATCTGCCACTGAAGAGCTCAAAGCCATCGGCCGTGACACGGCCTCCATCCTCCCAGCGTAGGCCAAACTCGTCGCCGGACACGAACGTGTCAACCTGGAAGGTCATGTTTGGCGCCAATGGGTATTCGGATGTCTCTTCCATCCACGGCGGCTCGACTTCGATCATGCCCAGGCCGTGGCACGGGCCGTAGAGGAAGCAGCGTTCGTAGCCACGGTCCACGAAGAGCTGCCTGTAGCGCTTCGCGACATCCGACGCCGGCGCGCCGGCCTTCAGCCAGGAGATGGTCTGCTGGTGTGCTTCCAGTCCGAACTTCACCAGCTCCTTCATACGCGGGCGCATCTTGCCCAGGCAGACGGGCACGCCTACGCCAGAGGAGTAACCGTCAATTCGGGCCGATATGTTGAGCTGAACCAGGTCGCCCTTCTCAAGAACGTTATGCGTGGGGCGCGAGATAGCGTGTCGCGTGCTGCGGCCAGCAAAGACGTACTGGGGCATGCCCTCATACTCCGCACCCCGTTCGTAGATGGCGCCCTGTGCCACCCCCACAACCTGAAGTTCCGTCATGCCGGGTCTGAGCCCTTTCAGAACCACTTCCACGGCGTCCTCGGCAATCTCAAACGCCTTGCGAAGGCAGCGCAACTCGTTCTCGCTCTTGATTGAGCGCAAGGCGACCATGATGTCATCAGCGCGAACGAGCTCTGCCCCCGGGAACGCCGCTTTGAGGCCGTCGAGCACCGGTGCCGTGGTCACCAGGTAGCCCCCAATCCCGATGCGCCTCGGCTGTGGCACGCCGACATCGGCGAACACTTCCTGGAACGAGGATACTGAGACGCCCGGATAGGCGGGATCAGCAGGCTCCCGATACTCCGTCATCTTGTGGACCTTCTTGACCTTGCTGCGGTCGCGCGCGAACGCCTCGCTCTCGGGTCCGATGATCAGGGCCGCCTCGCCCTCAGGCGGGATGACGACCCCGGCGATTTCGAAGATCGGCCAGTAGTTCGAGAAGTAGCGCACGTTCGCGAACTCGGCTTCGTTGCTGTTCACGAGCAGAATATCGAGACCGCGTTCCCTGATCAGGGCCTGCGCCTTGCTCATACGTTCGCCGTATTCGCCGTCGGGTATGGATGGAATCTCTATGGTCAGCCCTCCTTCCGGACATTCATGCGCTTCGGGATGTCGGGCGCGAAGCGAAGACCTGGGAAGCCTGTGCTGATTGCCAATGGAACCCGCCATTCGGCCTGCCGGGTGCCTGCCGCTGAGGCCAGACCGATGCTGGTTGCCCGGCGACCCAGAGTGTATCTCCCACCACGCGACGCGTCAACCCGCTCACTCCGTCTCGCCCAGATGCCGAACGTTCCCAGGTGTCCCGGAAACTCCCCGGCACTGGCCTGGTGGCCGACGTCTCTGAGCGCACCGGCGATGCTCCCGCACATTCATCTTCGGCTGCAACCCGTCCGGCCGCAGCAGACCGCGCCTCGCGGACAGGGTCATTCAATTGTCGGGGGGATTCTTCCGATAACTCCTTGTAGAGGCTACTCAAGCAAGGAGGTATCGGACGATGGGTGAGGCGCAGGGCGGACAGTTCGAGCGGTTTTTGAGATCCCGAGGGCCCTCATGGGACACACTGCGTCCGGGGATCGGCTATAATGCCAGAAAATGGGGAAAATGGGGACTGGCATCCCAGAGGGTGCCTGTATCCCATTT
>DAOVRD010000256.1 GCA_030628375.1 Planctomycetota bacterium | reverse complement strand
GGCCTGGTGGGCGCCCGTGTTGCGGTGGAGCCCGCCATCTCGTGCGGCGCGTGCAGGTGGTGTGCGGCCGGTTACACCAACATCTGCCCGGCGGTCCAGTTCATCGGGCTGCCGCCACTGCAAGGCGCACTGCAGCAGTATATCGTTCATCCTGCGCACCTGCTGGAGCCTCTCCCCGACGGCGTGAGTGATGAAGCCGGCGTGATCCTGGAGCCGCTGGCGGTCGCGCTCCACGCCGTGAACCTGGTCCGAGTGAGGCCCGGCCAGAGCATCGTCATCCTGGGCACCGGGGTGCTGGGCACTTGCGTGCTTGCTTTGCTTGCGCTCTACAGGGGCATTCGGGTGGTCTGTGCGGACCTCATGCCCGAACGCCTCGAACGGGCAAGAGAGATGGGGGCGGACGTTACCATTCGGCCGGATCCGGATGCCGACGAGGAGGTCGCCCGCCAGATAAGATCGGCTGCGGGTGCGGAAGGGGCCGACATCGTGTTCGAATGCGCCGGCGCGCCTCAGACGATGTGGAACATGTGCGAGGTCGCTGCCCCGGGCGCCCATCTGGCGGTTATCGGGATCCCCGAGGACGACAGGATAATCTTCTCTTCGGGCACCTCGCGAAGGAAGGGGCTGACGCTTCGGCTGATCCGGCGCAGTGTGCGCACGCTGCGGCCGTGTATTGAACTCGCCGGGCGAGGCCTGATAGCGCCCGAGAAGTTGGTCACGCACACCTTCAGGGCGACAGAGGTCGGCAGGGCCTTCGAGCTCGTTGACGCCTACGCAGACGGGGTCTTGAAAGCGCTGGTTGACATGGAGCAATGGTAGGGCAGCGGGGCCGCTCCTGACAACGAGGCTGCGGAGGAGGGGAGAATGGGAACCAAATACAGCATCGGTCTTGATCTCGGCACGAACTCCGTGAGGGCCCTCATTGTGGACGCGGCCACGGGCGAGGAGATCGCCGAGAGCGTTTGGGATTACGTTCGCGGCGAAGGGGGCGTCGTGCTGGATCCCAGGGATCCCCATCTGGCCAGACAGGATCCTGCGGACTGGGTGCAGGGCGTCGAGGCGTGTGTCAGACAGGCCCTGCAGGAGGCCGCCTCGCACGACGGTTTCTCGCCCCAGGACGTCATCGGCATGGGGGTGGACACGACGGGCAGCACGCCGCTGCCGGTGGACCGCGCGGGCGAGCCTCTGGCCTTCCATGATGAGTTCAGGGGCAATCCCAACGCGCTGGCCTGGCTGTGGAAGGACCATACGGGCCACGCTGAGGCGGAGGAGATAACGGAGGCGGCCTCGCGCCGGCGTCCTCACTACCTGGCGAAGTGCGGCGGGAAGTACTCTTCGGAATGGCTGTGGTCCAAGGCGCTGCACTGCCTGAGAGTTGCGCCGGAGCTCTTCGACGCTGCGCACACCTGGGTCGAGATGGCGGACTGGATACCCGCGCTGCTCACCGGCACGACACACGCCGACGCCCTGAAGCGGTGTGTCTGCGCAGCGGGACACAAGGCGATGTTCAACCCCGCGTGGGGCGGCTACCCCGATGAGGAGTTCGTCGGATCGCTGGACGATCGGCTTGCGGGACTGCGCCGCACTCTTCCGGACAGGGCTTACTCCATCGCTGACACGGCCGGGACGTTGACGCCCGAGTGGGCGCAGAAGCTCGGCCTGCCAGCCGGGATTCCGGTCGCGATGGGCGCCATTGATGCGCACCTGGGCGGCGTGGGGTCCGGCATCGGGCCTGGGATGCTCGTCAAGACCATCGGCACGTCCACGTGCGACATGATGGTCTGGCCGCTCGACGAAGATCTGCCCGACATTCCCGGCCTGTGCGGCATTGTGCCGGAGTCCATACTGCCGGGCTACTACGGACTTGAGGCGGGGCAGTCGGCGGTGGGCGACATCTACAACTGGTTCGTCAACACCATGCGGCCGGGCGGCGCAGTGGAGGGGTCCCATGAAGCGCTGACTGAGCAGGCCGCACAACTCAGGCCGGGCCAGAGCGGCTTGCTCGGCCTGGACTGGCACAACGGCAACCGGACGGTGCTTGCAGACCAGCGTCTCACCGGGGTGCTCGTGGGCATGACGCTCCACACCACGCCGGCTGAGATATATCGCTCTTTGATCGAGTCCACGGCTTTCGGCGCGCGCGTGATCATGGGGCGCTTCGAGGAGTACGGACTGACGGTCGGGCGCGTGGTGAACTGCGGCGGGATATCGGTCAAGAACCCCCTGGTGATGCAAGTCCACGCCGACATCGTGGGGAGGACGATGGAGGTGACCCGCAGCGCGCAAGCTTGTGCGCTCGGCGCCGCGATGGCCGGGGCCGTTGTGGCCGGGAGCGCCGCCGGCGGCTATGACAACTTCGACCAGGCCATTGACGCAATGACGGGCGTCCTTGAGCGCAAGTACGTGCCGGACCCTGACAGCGCGAAGGTGTACGAGCGCCTCTACGGACTCTACAAGCGCCTGCACGACATATACGGCGCGAAGGATCGCACGGACAACCTCTACGACCTGATGAAGGAGGTCCAGACGATCCGCGACGAGGCGAGAGGCTAGGGGACGATGACATCGGGTTCCGTGTGTTGTTGTCGTCGCGTGAGCAGTTCTTGCGGGCAGATCGCACTGCCCTGACCAGAAGGTCGGTGGTCACGGCTGCCGGCCCAGCGTCCTGAGAACTACAGGCCCTTGCGCTGGGAGGCCCGCGAGCTTATCATCTCGTCCCGAGACTCAGTTCGGGCTGACGGGTCGCTGCGTGGCTGCACTTGTGTGTGGGACGTGGTGTTCATTGCGGCTTGAGACATCGAGTTTTCATGTGCGTTGGCGTTATCTGGGGGGCTGAGGAATGAGAGTCTGGTTCGGTGTGTTTCTGGTTGTTCTGTTGTCGTGTGGGGCGTTGGGCCGCGGCGTGCACGCTGAAGGGCTGCGCGTGGCCCTGATACAGGACCCGGGCGGTGCGCGCGAGGCCGACGGCGCGCGCCAGCACTTCGCGCACATGGAGAGCATCCTCCAGAGGGTCAATCTGCCGTACTCGGTCGTCACGCAGCAGGACATGCTCGAAGGCGCCCTCGACGACGGCTACGGCGTTGCCATCATCCCTTTTGCTCCCAACATGAGCCGCACGGGCAGGGCTATCCTCAAGTCCTTCTGTAGCGACGGCGGCAAGGTCATGTGCTTCTACACGACCTACGGTCTTGACAGCGAGCTGGGTCTGGAGTCAACGGCCTACGTTCCCTCGGCGGATCGCACCCTGTTCTGCTACGCGAAGTGCCGGGCGCACCCGACAACGGGGCTGCCGGAGGGGTTCAAACAGATCTCCTGGAATATCAGCTCGCCGACTCCCGGGCGCGGCACTGTCGTCGTCGCCGACTGGTTCGACGTGAACGGCAAGGAGTCGGGCCACGTTGCCGCCACGCTTTCGCAAGGGGGCTTCTTCTTCTCGCACGTGCTGGTGCCCGAAGGAGAACAGGCCGAGACGAACGCCGGCATCATGCTGCGCAGCATCGCCGAACGACTGTCGTCAGGTCCGCGCCGGCGGCAGGACATAGTCATCGTTCATGGCACGATGAGCGAGAGCGCAGGAGGTTCGGATGCCAGACTCGTCGGCAGGATGGTCGGCGAAATGCAGCGGATATTGGGCTCTGTCGGCGTGGGCCACGCGGTGCTGACCGACGAAGCCGTTGCGCGGGGTGCGCTCCGGGGTCGCAAGATCGCCATCCTGCCCCTGAACTTTCGTGTCTCCGATGAAGAAGCAGCGGCGCTGCAGCGTTTCACTGCGGCAGGGGGCAAAGTGATTGGGTGCTTCTCGGTGGACAGCCGGTTGCATTCTCTCATGGGAGTGGCCGGCGGCCGGTTCACGCAGGGCGGCGAGGCCACGCCGTTCAACGTGGTCAAGTTCAGGCCGGATGCACCGGTGGCGTTCCCCGGGTCGTTCACGCAGCGCTCTCCGAATATCACGGCCGTAGAGCCTGCGCCGGACGGCAAGGTCCTGGCAACGTGGTGCGACACCGACGGGACCGACACGCGTTATCCGGCCGTCATCATGTCGCCGACCGGGATGTACTTCTCCTACATTTTGTATGCGGGGGACGTGGCCGGCACCTCGGCCTTCATGCTCGCCGGGATGGCGGAGCTTGCCGGAGAATGGGTGTACGAGTCGTCGGTCCGGCATCTGGCCGGCAGCCTCTGGGACTTCCGGCGATACCAGGACAGGGACGGCCTGGCCGCGGCGTGCCGGGGGGATGCCAGAGCCGCCGAAGCGATTGCCGAGGCGGCGCGGCTTGAGGACTCCGCACGGGAGCAGATGGCCTCAGGCAGGCTCCACGAAGCCTACGCGAGGCTCAGGGAGGCCCGCAAGAGCGCAGAGCTGGCTTTCATCCGCAGCCTGCCGTCACGGCGCGGGCGAGAGTTCCGCGGGGGCTGGATTCATAGCGTCACCGTGCCCAATCAGGACTGGGAGAGCTTCTTCGCCGGCATGAAGGAGCGGCATCTGAATGCCTTGCTGCCGAACGTCTGTGCCGGCGGATACGCCCATTACGAGAGCGATCTTCTGCCGCTTTCCAGGTTCATTCAGGAGAACGGGCCGCAGATGGAACCGATGCTTGCCGCCGCCAAGCGTCACGGGATTGAAATCCACCTGTGGCGAGTGAACTACAACCTGGCGCGGCCGGGAAGGGACGTTGTGGCGCAACTGGCCGCGGAAGGACGCGTTTGCCTCGACACCGATGGGAACGTAGTTGCCGGGCCCAACAACGCTACCCTCTGTCCGTCTCACCCGGAGAACCAGCGCCTTGAGATCGAGGCAATGCTGGAGATGACGCGCAAGTTCCATCCGGACGGGATTCACTTCGACTACATCCGCTACCCCGGGGGCCAGGCGTGCTACTGTGACGGTTGCCGCGAGCGCTTTGAGGCATATGTCGGTCGGAAAGTGGAGAATTGGCCGGAGGACGTGCGGTCCGATGGCCCGTTGCTCAACGAGTATCTTCAGTTCCGGCGAGATCAGATCACGCACGTTGTGCGAGAGGTCAGCCGCAGGTCTCGCGAGATAGATCCGGACGTGAAGATTTCGGCTGCCGTCTTCGGGCGCTGGGAGTCAGCGCGCGACAGCATCGGTCAGGACTGGCGCCTGTGGGTTGAGAAGGGCTACCTCGATTTCGTCTGCCCCATGAACTACACGCAGAGCGTCAACGATCTGGCGGCGACGGTCGCGAAGCAGGTCGGGTGGGTTGGTGGTCGCGTTCCCCTCCAGTCGGGTATCGGCGCGTTCAGGTCCAGTTCGGCGTGGCACACAGCAGACCTGGTTGACACGGCCCGCGCAAACGGCGCCGACGGGTTGGTGTTCTTCGATTACCGCGGCCGCGTGGTGAGCGATTTCCTGCCGGCCCTGTTGGAAGGACCGTTCCGCGACACGGCCAGGACGCCCTGGGCGAGATAGCGCCGGCGGTGCCGAAAGGGTCTGGTTGCGTGGGCCCTCTGTTGGGCGTGGATGGGGCGCACAGCCCGTATCCTGCCCCTTGGGGCAAAGCAAAAGAGCCGCCCGGCCACCATATTGTCACCGGGCGGTTCATGCACAGCGGGCCAGATCCGCTGATGGGATCTGGAAACTCACTGCGTACGTGACCTACTATCTCTTCCTCTTCTTCTTGGCAGTCTTCTTCTTTACGGTCTTCTTCTTTACGGTCTTCTTCTTTGCGGCTTTCTTCTTTGCGGCTTTCTTCTTTACGACCTTCTTCTTCTTCTTCTTTCTCGCGGCCTTTTTCTTGGCCATTGCGTCTCACCTTTCTCCTGCGAGAACTCCGAGAGCGTCCGCGCAACTTGCCGCGCTCTCAAAGGCGAAACATCGACCGTCTTGAACGGCCTGTTTGCTGCGACCCCTCACACCGGCTCAATGGTCAGCAAGACCGGCGCCGAGTTGCACCTGTTTCCCTATTCGTCTGGGATTCGCGCCTCCTCGAAAGAACTCTCCGGAACAACGTGTGCCAAGACCAAAGCACGTCGTGCGCAAACCAGAGTAACACAATGTAATGTTACATGTACGTGTGCCCCGGAGTCAAGGCTTTTCCTCGCTTTTTCGTTCAGCAAGGGATCTGTCTGTGCGTCGTCGTTGTGTGCATTCTG
>DAOVRD010000043.1 GCA_030628375.1 Planctomycetota bacterium | reverse complement strand
CGCCAACGAGGTATACAGTCGGATGCGCAGGGCAGCACAGCAGTGGGTCAGAACGGCGAGGGCCGGACGGATCGGAGAGCCCGGCGGCAGCACAGGGGCGGCTACTCGACCAGAGAGGGTGTATACCAGCGAGTCAGTTGACTCACTGGTACACACTTTTACCTGACCATAAGAAGCGTGCAAAGCAAACACAATATACATATGAAAGCGAAAGACGCATCAGGAGGTACACACCGCCCCGGGCGCGACCATGGCACAAGCCGGACGCCCAGCCATCGCGCCTGGGCCAGGGAACCGGGGAACCGACGCAGGTGACCCCAGGAGAACCACGCAGGTCAGGCCAGGGGAGGGAATGTCAGTACCTCCGAGGCAGGAACGGTGCGGCAAGAACACGTGATCGGAGACCTAGCAGTAACCAGGCGGACAGAGGAGCAAGCAGACGACATCGAGGGTCAGACCGCTCCACAGACCGCCAATACATATGGGAACAGAGCGAACTGAACCGAACCAGAACCGGCAGCCAGCCAGGAAGGGCGGTAAGGGCAGCACAATCCATCAGGAAGACATATGGCCGCCGAGAGCAAGTACAGCAAGACAACTAGCAGAGAGAGAAAGCGGACAACCAGGGACGAAGATGTCCAATACGTCCGACATGAACATCGACCCATACAACTCGAGGGACTTGCTGAACACACATGTTTGTATCCACCGTGGTGAGCCGCATGCGTACGCGCAGCCGCTCCCACTTCTATGTCTCGAGCGTTACCTGCAGAACGGGCCTTTGACTCCTTCCGGTCCGGGGTCCCTTCTGCAGGCATACCCAATTAGCAGCACATGAAAGGAAGCGAACATGAAGCTGAAAGATGAATCAACACAGGCGTTGGGGCGAGTCTACGAGCCTGGGATTTCGGCGGCAGAGCTTATGGAGAAGACGGGATGTCTGGAACACGAAGCCCATCTGTACCTCGGGCACAAGCTATTTCAGGAAAAGGCGCAGGTTTTGTGCGAAGCCGGTATCTCGACATACCAGATCGCCGACATCCTCGGCAGCAACCAGACGCAAGTGAGCCGGACACTACGAAGATTGCGCGTGGCCGCTAAGGCGTTGGCCTCCGTCCCGCCACGCTTCGTTTCAGGGGTACGCAGCGGCGCTGTGACGCGAGTTGGGGGCTAAGGGCCAGCCCCCGTACAGGCCCGTGAGTTCGCCCGTACGTACGTGTCAGCGTACAAGGAAGCCCCGGGAACCACGCACCCAGGAGCCGACAGCGCTCTTAATCTCCGTGTAGGATGCGTAATAGTATATAGAGAGGCTGATTGGCCCCTGTTACAGGCGTTCGCAGGCTGAGGAATGCCCGTACTCGGTAGCAGATCGGCACACCGTTGCGACGGTCCGTAGCCGCCCCCTCCCCTCCCCCGGTGCCGATTCTGCCTCTCTTCTTTGCTGTTGTCCGTCTGCCAATGTGCGTTCAGGACGCCGCCCCCCTATTACGACGAAGGAGAATGGAGATGGTCAAGCTCTCAGCGAGCATCTCAAAGAAGTTGCCGGTGCCGGACGTGGAGTTCTCAAGCCGATCCTGTTCGGCCGCCATCGAAGCCGAACTGCCAAGCGGAACCAAGTCGGCGGAGGTCCGCGCCAGGCTCAAGCAGTTGTACGCACTGCTCGAGCTGGCGGTGGACGAGCAGCTCAACAGTCCTCGTCAGATTCCTCGTCAGGGTCGGGATGCACAGCCCGGCACAAACAACGGGAGTGCAACCGGTAGGAGGGCCAGCGATGCCCAAATCAAAGCTATCCGCGCCATTGCCCATGACCGGGGGCTGAGTGACAGCCGACTGCACAGTCTGATGCAGACGGAGTTCGACGCATGCCACATCGAAGAACTGTCCATCCGGCAAGCATCGTCCCTCATTACAATCCTCAAGCACGACGGAAAGGCACGCCGATGAGCGAACACACCACCAAGCCGGAAGTCCACTTGTCCCACAGCCAGGTGCAGGAATTCACGCAGTGCCCCAGGAAGTACCACCTGCACAGACGGCTGAAGGTCCCGCCAGATTTCATGCCCTCGGCCTTGCTGTTCGGGATCGCCCTGCACGAGGCATTGGCTCTCTTCCACCAGAGGCGGCTCGAAGGCAGAGCGGCCTCCCTGGCAGAGCTCCACAACACGTTCCTCGGGCAATGGAAAGCGGAGAAGCTCCCCGTGCGCTACAGCCGCGGAGAGAACCAGAACTCTCTGAAAGCCATGGCCCGGCGGATGCTCGCGTACTACATAGAGAACCCCGTGTGCAGCGGCGAGGTCATCGGGGTCGAACAGCCCTTCCGGATCATGCTTTCCACGGATCTTCCACCCGTGCACGGCAGGATAGACCTGATCGAGATGGCCCCCGGCAGCGAACTCTACGTCAGTGATCTCAAGACGTCCAAAAACGGCAGCAAACCCGCCGCTGACCAGCTTGTCCTCTATCGCGAGGCCGTCCGCCTGCTGGACTTCCCGGCCAGTGGCATCGTCCACTGCCAGTACGTGGTCCTGACCAAGACCGCAGAACCGAAGATCAAGGTGTTCGAGTTGGACGTGACCGCCGAAGACGTGGTCAATCTCGTGTCCCGCTACAGGGAAGTCTGGCAGGCCATCCAGGCCGGCGTCGCGTATCCCATTCCCAGTTGGCGGTGTGGGGGATGCCAATGGAAGCACCACTGCGACCAGGTGTGAGGGACCTGCCATTCTGCGGACGAACTGGGTGCGGGGGCAGTGCAGGACCGCTCCAGCGAACCCCGAGCCAGCTCCGACTCGTCGCCTCAGCCGTACCCCACATCCAGCCCCCTTCTGCCGCTCGGATAGGTCTGAAAGAGCACAAGAATCCCGAGTCAGTTCTGCCTCAGGTGGGTGAGTGCGGTCAAACAGGTCAGCCGACAGGTCCTCGCCCCTTCAGCAAATGTGCGCGGGGGCCGCAAGTCCAAGATGGTACCCGCATCAACGCGGAGAAGAGCAGCCATTGAAGGAATGCCCACAGCTCATGAGAGCCGAAAGGAGGAGATCAGGTGAACGAGGGCGACGATGAGCAAGCAAGGGAGGCAAGGGACGGAAACGAAGAAGCCAGGTGTCCGTGCTGCAAGGGGAAGATCGAATACTCTCCCGACCAAGACGGCTCTTGCGACTACGCCTGCACACGCTGCAGGTGGAATCAGCATGTTCCAGGCGACGGGGATCTCGCCGAGTTCAAGGGAGACACGCCCTCTGAAGTCCCCACGCGCCAAGCTCGCACCGGTCTGCGAGTAGACCTCGGACTTCTAGAGAAACAGGCCGCCACCCTCGGCAAGGTAACAGACGGGAGCCCGTTGACTGACGATGAACGGTCCTGTTTAGAGGGGCTCTGGGAGTTCGCGCACACGATACTTGATGGCGCAGAAGCGGACGGCCAAGGGCAGAACAGGCCGACGGTCGTCGTGTTCGTCGAGGGCGGCGTAGTGCAGGGGGTAGAAGGCAATGCCCCTGTGCGCGTCATCCTCTGCGATTTCGACGTCACCGACGGAGCCCGAGAGGTAGCCGGCAGGCCGTGCCACATCGGGGTCTGGGATGCGCCGGAAACGCCAAGCAAGGAATTCGAGGAAGTGCTGCGCCTGGCAGGTTCAGACCTCGAACACACGTCCCGCGAAGGTGAGTAAGAGCCGACAGTCGAAAGGAGATGATGCCTATCTCAGAAGCAGGAACAAGTACGTGAACGGTTGATGTTGACTCATTGCCCTGGCCACAGGCCGGGGTTTTCTTTTGTGCGCCTGCCTTCGTCCCGCCTTGCGGGACTACGGCGGGCAAGGAGGACGTAGCCATGTTGAGAGTCTCTGAGAAGACGCACTGGAAGGAGCGAATTGCGAAGCGGATCGACCAGCGAGTAGAAACGCTGGTTGCCAAGCAAGACCCGACGCTGCTTCAGCGCGTGACAGAGCAGGCCCGGGCCAATGCGTATGAGAGCCTGGGCATCAGCGCCCAACAGCGCGAGCTTGATGCCATCGAGAAGCAGAAGGAAGAAATGCAGAGGCGCGAGCGGCGGCTCCGAGCCGAACAACGCGCTGTCCTCAATGGCACGACAGTCGAGGACGAACTGGAGCGCGGCGGCTACGGGCGATATGACCACGTGGTAGAGGACGCCGTCAAGGCCCGCGCCAAGGCTTTGGAAGCCGACATCCTGGCTGAATCGGATCTCGGCAAGCAGGTCCTGACACTCCACAGCGAGAAGGACAACTTGGTCGACACCGTCTGGCTCGCAACGTCCAGCAGCCAGATCAAGGAGCTGTGGGAGCAGGTCAATAGTCTGCTGGAGCTCAAGCCGACGCCGCTCGAAGAGAAGGCGTTAAGCATCACGCCGGTCGAGCCGGAGTAAGTTCCTTCAGCGCCAGACCGATGTTCGGGAAAGGGCTCGGCGTGACCGAGCCCTGTTCCTTTTTTCAGGAGCAGAAGCGATGGATACTCGGACGCCAAAGAAACCCGACGGGAGCGTCTGCGGCCTTTGTCAGCAGCCTTTCTCAGACGGCGAGACCGTGGTGCAGGTGGTGGAGGACAGATACCCCAACTACGATAGGAGAATCGTCGTGCATACGTACCACAGGTCGTGCACCAGCAACCGCGAGACGGTCACGCACAACTGCACTCGCTGCGGCTGCTGGTTCCACATCGCGCTGCTCAGGCAGGGAGGGGAGCACGCGGGGGTTCCCGGACAGCTCCTCTGCCCGTTCTGCGGAATGCCCTTCGAATACCAGAAGATGCCCCGTTAGAGCGATTGTGGACGCCGTACGCAAAGCCGAGGCCACAACCGTCATCAACGAGAGCGGGCGTGGTCAGGGCTCAATGCGCCCCATCTTGATCGGCTCTCCGCCCGTCTCATCCTTGGCTGTCAGTATTATGTCGCCGTCGGTACTGACCGTCAGCGTGATCGCGATCTTAGGCACTCCGCGCGGCGCAAGAGGGATCTCATACACCGCGAAACGCCCAAGAAAGGCGTTATCCCTCGTCAGCTTGGCGTTGCCTCGGTACAAGGCGATTTCGATCTGATCTTGGTTGTCTACCGCAGTGCTGAATAGCTCGGTCTGTGAGAACGGAGCTCGACAACCCACTTCAATGATCGGAGCAAACACCCCACCCAATGTTTCTATCCCCAAGGCTTCCATGATGACCTTCTGCTCGCCCAGGATACCCGAGGACTTCTGCACAACGACCTCAGTGCCGCCTGGTGTACCTGCTTCCTGCCGTCTTTCCAGTCCCAGCCGGTAGAGCTCGGCCTTTTGCTGGCCTGTCATGTAACTCCCTTCGATGGTCGTGTCTTGCCCGTCAACCCGCATAGCAATACTGACTACCTTCGACATGTCGAATCCGTGCGGGAGGAAAGCCACGCCCCGAGGAAACTGTGTGCCAGGCGCAAGCTGCACTGGACCGGAACACTTGGCGAGCCAGTCTGGCACTTGTTCCCTTGAAGTTGCCAGTATGGTTCCTGTTCTTAGAGCTCTTTGCACACTGCCGTCGGCGAGGTGCAGGCGAACCGAGGACAGGTCGACCGTCAGGGCATCTTCGCCACGAGAATTGTCGACAGCGATGCTGAGGATCGATACATTCGCCCCGAGAACGGCGTTGAACTCTGCTGCAAATGTGCTCCTGTCGTCCCAGGAGGCGACTCCCACCATTGCCTCACCGATCGCAGCGCCGCCGTACCAACCAGGATAGTCGTGCAGAGCCTCCATTGCGTCCCGTTCAGCTTGCCAACGCTTCATGGGCGTAGAAGCAATCAGCGTCCCCACGCCGCCCAGAATCAGGAGCAGGTTTATTGTCACACCAATGATCGCTGGTCTGAGAATGCCTTCTCGCCCGTGTCTGCGAACGCTGCACAATGCAACGATACCCAAGATCAAACCGCCCCCGACGAGTACCAGATCAGCTATCAGGCGCACCATACTCGCCGTTGCCGAATCCTCAACGGACGCTCTGATCCCAAGGGAGACAGCGAAGGCCACCAATGGAGCGACCCAACTGGCTTTCGCTGCCTGTCGGGCGAATGCCATCGTCCCTGCTTGCCGCTGGCCGTTCTGTGCTGCAGACCTATCTCCGAGCAGCGCGACGAAGATCAGACCGACCACCGAGCCCAGAGCCGCCACGCAGAAGGCCGGACTATGCCCCTTGGATTTCGCGTAGTACGCCATTCCGATCGCAAGAAGGGCTGTTCCTATCCAGAAGACTCCTACTAACCCCACAGCAGGATCGCTTCCGGCGAAAACCATCCCAGCAATCTGCATCGCGCTGCCGACAGCGATGAGCACCAAGACCCTCTTTCTGTATGGTCTGGTCACCACCTGTCCCCCATCTCACTTACATATGCAGCTTGGCTGCCACCGGGCCCCCGCTGTACAGCAGGCCCGCCTCAGCCGCTAGCCGGAGAAGCCCCGCCACCTCGTTCTCCTGCCCGCCCATTCGTCACCCCTGCAGGAAGGAACGCCCGGGCAGGATTCTACCACCGACTACTGACCGCTTCAATAGGCCCAGTTGCTGCGACTGAACAAGCAGTTCGAGGGAATGGCATTCCTTCGGAACCCTACCTTCTCTCACGGAGGATTGGTCAATGCAGATCTACTGCGGATTGTGCAGACAAGTGTGCCCTTACGCCGAACCGCCTCCATGATACGACTCACTGCTCTCTTCGGCAACGCGTGAGACCGATTGAGGCGACAGATGTTGCGGCGACCAGCTACCGATCGGACCTTAGTGGCGATCTTGGCCGGGTGGAGCAAGTGCATCCCGCCCCGGCGGCCCGCACGGGAGGGGCGATGGGGGTCGGGGCTGTGCTCTCAGAGGGGGGCCACGAAGCTGTATTTCCCCGCTTGGACGGCCAGCACGGCATTGCCTTGCTCGGTCCCGATGAGATTGACTCCCTCTGACTCGGGCACGGGCTTGCCTGACTCGGTTATGCCGGCCGCGTCGGCAGTGGGCACGTAGACGGTCGCCCAGGTGTTCGGGGGAACCGCCAACTCCATGCAGAACCGGCCTTTCTCCAGGCGCCAGTTGCAGGTGATCGGACCGCGTATCGACCTGTAGCAACTGCGCGCCCAGCTGTAGCCTTCCTCCGGACACGGCTTGGGGTGGATGAAGAAGTGCTTGTAGCCCGGTTCGTCCTCATCGGGATTGATCCCTGCAACGTGACGCCAGAGCCATTCCACGGGCGAGCCGAGGGCGAAGTGGTTCAACGAGGCTCCCAGCCGCACCAGGCCCCGTTCGTCCAGGGCCAACCAGATCTCCCAGATCGTCGTGCCGCCGACCTCTACCATGAACCCCAGCGACGGGCAGGTGTGCAGGTTCATCAGGCGGCAGGCCCGCTCGTGGTGTCCGTTCTGCGTCAGGGCCTCCCAAAGCCGACCTGTAGTAATCAGCCCTGTGGACGGATGGCCGCCCAGGGCGTCCAGAGCGGAAAGCAGATGCTTAACAGCGTGGGCCCGCCGGTCGGCCGGCACGAGGTCCAGGGTGAGGGCCACCGCGTAGGCGGCCTGGCTGTCGCCCTTGAGTCTGCCGTCCTCGTTGACATATTCTTCGACGAAGGCCTTGCGAATGTCCTCCGCCAGGCGGCGGTACTTCCCGGCGTCGCCAGTGCGGCCGAGGACCGCGGCCATTCTGGCCACGAGGCCCGCCGAGAGGTAGAAGTGGGCCGTGCCAAACATGTCGCCCGGCATCCTCTGGTCGGGACCTTCGAGTCCGAGCCTGCTCAGGAAAGCCGGGCTCAGGGCCCAGATATCGCCCCAGTCCCGGCCGCGGCCGTTGAGGTAGAGCAGGTTCGGGTTTCTGGCGTGCACGTAGTCCACCCACCGCCGGCCGAGCTCGAAATGCTGTGCCAGAACGCGCCTGTCACCGTAGTTCTCGTACATCCTCCACGGGAGCACGGTCGTTGCGTCCGCCCAGCCGGGCACGCCGACCCAATAGAGGTACGGCAGGGGATCCTGGTCGGCGTTGGGCATAGGCGCGAAGGACGGCGGCCGGCCGTTGGGCGTGGTCGAGTCCGAAACGTCCCATAGCCATTTTGTCAGGAACGCCGACAGGTCCATGAGGTAGATGGCCGCCTGGCCGAACGCCTGCGCATCGCCCAGCCACCCCTGGCGCTCGGCCCGCTGAGGGCAGTCCGTCATCACGCTGTACAGGTTGTCGCGCAGCGACCAGCGCGTCGCCCGGACGATGCGGTTGGTCAGATCGTTGGAGCATTCGAAGCTGCCGGACTGGGGCGGGGAAGAGCCGATGACTATGCCGGTAAGGTCCCCAGGGTCGGGTCTGCAGCGCAGGCCCCTCACCTCCGCGTACCGGAACCCATGGTAGGTGAAGTGCGGCTCGAGTGCCTCCTGGCCATTGCCGCGCAGTGTGAACCGGTCTCTCTGGCGGGCGCCGTGCAGCGTGGCTGTGCAGATCATGCCGGACTGTTCGATCGCTTCGGCATGGCACAGCGTGACGACGTCGCCGGCCCGGCCACGGACCTTGAGCCGGCACCAGCCCGCGATGTTCTGCCCCAGGTCGAAGACGTAGACCTCCGGTGCCGGCTCGGTCAGCCCGATCGGCTCGATCTCCTCCGTGATGCGGATCGGCTGGTTCATCTGCGCCACCAGCCGCACGTCGTCCAGGGGCCGGATCGCCACCGGCTGCCAATGGCTGTCATCGAAGCTGGGGAGATCCCAGCCGGGCATCTCGCGCATGGCGTCGTATGTCTCTCCGTCGTAGATCTCGCTGTCGCGAATCGGCCCGTCGCTGGTGCCGCGCCAGGAAGCGTCCGAGGCGATGAGGACCTGGTATCCGCCTTGCAGTTCCGCGTGTAGCTGCATGAGGAACTGTGGATAGGCCCCGAATCCGCTGTACTGCGACCAGCAGTGAAGGACCTTGCCGTGCGCCCACCCCCGGCCGACGGTCGCCGCGACGGCATTGGGACCCTCGTCCAGCAAGTGGGTCACGTCGTAGGTCTGCACCTGGATCCGCCGCCCGTATTCGGTCCACTCCGGGGCGAGGATGTGGTCGCCCACGCGCTGGCCGTTGATCCGCAGCTCGTATACCCCCCGCGCCGTGGCGTAGACGACAGCCCGTCGCACCGGCCCGTCGAGCGTGAACTCCTGACGCATGAAGGCCGCCGGCTGCGGCGCGAAGCGGGACTCGGTGACACCGTCCACGAGGTACGCCTTCGACCAGGCCCCCCGCTCCCAGGAACGGGACGTCTCAACCATCGAGCCCGCGGCCACGTTTTCGGCGCCGCGGAGAACCTGAAGCTCGGCAAGCCCCACGCTGTGGTGGCGCTCGTCCGGCGAAGCCAGGCGCGTGAAGGTTACGCGGAGATGCCTCCCCTCGAGCGGTTGGAAGCGGAACAAGGCCGGCTCGGTTGAGTTCTTGCGCACAATGTCTTGGTCCCGGTGGTCACAGACGAGCCGCGCGTCGGAGAAGTCCGCTCGGTCGGCTAGCTCGACCTTGAACCGAAGCGGAAACATGACGCCGCCCGGCACGTCCGGGGGATTGGCAGGGAACATGCCGATCCCGTCGATCAGTTGCGTCCTACCCAGGTCCAGCGACACCCAGACCTCGGTGCTGGCGAACTCGCCGGGTTTCGCCTCCAGGCTGCCGAACGTCGGGCTGCGCCAACCGTTGCAGTGGCCGGGCGAGCCCTGGGCAGCCTGTCCTGCGTCGGCGATCCAGAGGCCCTGCCAATCTGACCTGTCCAGCAGCCCCATCGACCAGGTCGCCGGCTCCGACCAGTCGGACGTCCGTCCGTTCATGTCCCACACGCGGGTCTTCCACCAGCACCTCATCCGGGAGCGAAGGGGTGCTCCCTGGTATTCGATGTGAAGCTGCTGATCGGTCTCAACCTTGCCGCTGTCCCACAGGTCCCCCCGATCGGCGGCGAGCGTTTCGGCGCTGCTTGCCACCAGGACCTGGTAGGCCGTCTGTCGCTGACCCCTTTGGACGCTCCGGAGTTCCCAGGCCAGGCGGGGCTTTACGACATCTATGCCCAGCGGGTCAACCAGGTATTCACATGTGAGGTTCCCGAGTGAAACGGGGCGGGAAGAAGACATGAGAGCTTCCTTTCATATGACCGTCTGAGCGACACTGGTCTTGATCCACCGCCCGGTCACGTCCGGGCGCCTTCTTTGTACGGAGCGGACAGAAAGCACATCGGCTTATGAGCCTCTCACCAGCGCGCGGTGGTCGGAGGCCGGACCCTCAAACGCAGGAGCGTGCTAAGGCTACTAAGGAGCCCAATACGCCAATGCCCACAAACACGGCTGCCAGCCGCCAGTGGGGAATAGGACCGCCTAGCCTGATCTGGTGTCGGCCCCATAGCCAGATGGCCGCCCACTGGAGGTAGCAGAAGAAGATGAACGGCACGATACCGTGGAATGGATAAGGGCTATACAGGAGAAGAAGCAACACGATCGGGGGGCCCGACAGCAGGAGTATTGTGACTGCCCCGAGTGCAACGATGTATGTCGGCCATGATTCTGATGCCAAGAAGACCACCAGGAGGGACCCCGTCAGCAGAACTAGTATCCCCAGGCACTCGAGGGACCACCGACGCTGACTTATCGGCCTCCCGTCCTCTACCACGAATTCCCCACGGATATCTTCCTATCGGGTCGCTGCCTGACACCCATTATACCAAAGCCGGTAACGCAGGAATCTGGGGCTGAGCCAAAGAGAGCGGCTAGAGGGTGTTCCGACCGCCAGGCTGGAATCGCAGGCTGGCACAACTGAGTTTCAAAGCCGGGGCGTGCCTCGTCATTGCGGTTACGTTTCGACAACTGGGCTCGGGGTTTCCCAGGCCCTTCTCCCATGTGCAGAAAGGAAGAAACCATGCAGATCTACTGTGGATTGTGTGGAGAGAAGTCGCACCAGCTCTTCTCTCACCTGAGGGAAGTGCACGAGATGAGCCCTGACAGGTACGGAGAGCGCTGTCCGGGTGCTCCGTTGGTCAGTGAGGACCTGGCGGCTTACATGCGTGAGCAACGGATCGTGGCCAGTGACAAGGGGCTCAAGAAACAGACCGAACTCTTTGGCGTGCAGTTCCTCACCGACATACTGCCCGGCGAACTCGTGCCGGACGTGGACGAGGACTACGTCTTCGAAGAGGACTTCAGCAGGCAGGTCCTTATCTCGCTCAGAGAGAACGAGAAGATCCTGCTGGTCGGTCCCACCGGATGTGGCAAGTCCACGCTCATCGAGCAGCTTGCGGCCCGCCTCAACTGGCCGGTTGTCCGAGTTGCGGCCTCAGGAGGATTGACCGAATCGGATCTCTTGGGCGAGTGGACCGTCCGGGACGCGGAGACTGTCTATAACTACGGCTTCTTGCCGCAGGCGATGAAGATGGGCGCCATCTGCTTGATCGACGAGATCGATGGCATCGAGCCCTCGGTCGCGTTCGCCATCCACCAGGTCATGGAAGCCCAGGGCAAGCTGGTGCTTCTGCAAAACGGAGGCGAGATCATTGATCCCCACGAGAGCTTCCGCCTCGTCACCACGGCCAACTCGCTCGGACACGGGGACGAAACGGGGTTGTATGCCGGGATCAAGATTTTGAACAGTGCGTTCGTAGATAGGTTCGCCAGTGTTTTCGAGATGTCCTACATGCCGCCGCCGCTTGAGGCCCAGATCGTCAGGAACAGGGCCCCCAGCTGCACCAAGGCTATGGCCCGAACGCTCGTCAAGGTGGCCACGGACGTCCGCAAGGCCCAGGAGGAGGACCAGATCTTCTGCACTTTCTCCACCAGGCGCCTGATCGAACTGGCAAAGAAGTACAGCCAACTGGGCGAGTTCTCAGCCGCCCTGCAACTGGCCGTACTGAGCCGCCTTCAGGATTCCGACCGCCAGGTGGTCGCCGAGATCTTCCAGAGGCATCTTGGGGATCTTATGGCCAGAAAGGAGGCGAACAAGTCGCAGCCGTAAAGGAAGGTGTGTTGTCAGGGCTACTCGGCCAGCACACGCGCTTGGCCTCCCTCGTCAACGACTATTGTCACAGTACGCGGCGCAGATGGAAACCAGACCGGACGGGCGTCGGCGACCTCAATCGGCGTGCCGTCTTGCAGCCTGCCAGACAAGTCCAGGACCCCGCGAAGGCCCGGGCTGTAGACCTCGGCGGAAACGGAGCGCCCCGCAGGAATCATGTACACCTGCAACATCCGATCTGTGTTCAGGATGACCATCAATTCGGCCAGCACCTGGTGGCTTCTGTTTTCGACCGTGATGGTGCGTCTCCCTGCCAGGCCAAGAGCCAGGAAAGCTGCCACCCATAACGCAGCGATTGAGGCGATAGCCACAACCCGCGTGCGCCCCCTCAAGAACCGGCCAGCTGTGCCCACCACTATGCCCAGAGCCAGGATGGCTGCGAAGAGACGCCAGGAGTGAAAGGTCCACAGGAACAGAAGAGCGATCGCCGCTAGTAGGCCGAACGCCACTGCTCTAGTCCACCACCTACCCAGCACTTCTCGCGTCCCCCATCCGCAGGAACGGCCAGGCCCCAACGGTTGTTCAGAGGTACTCGGAAACTCCAGTAGAAGGACTGCCACTATGATAGCACGACAGCTCGAATCCACGCTTGAAAAAGTCAGCCGCGTCATCACCGACCGATACGGCCTCAGGCTCATCTGCAGAGGCAACCGGTGCAGGACAAACGGTAGGACTATCTACCTCCCTTCCCTTCCGGACGACGTGCCTGACGAGCTTCTGGGCGCCATCCGGGGCTGGTCAGATCACGAATGCGCACACGCCATCTATACCCAGACGCAGATCGCTCCCACTTTCCGAGAAGCCCACGGCCCGGAGGCGTTTAGCATCCTCAACGCCCTGGAAGACGCCCGCGTGGAAAGGCTCATGGGCCGACGCTATCCGGGCGCGAAACTCAACCTTCAGGACGGCTTCCGCTTCGTGGGAAGGAAGGCGAGCCAGGGAAGTGCTCCCGCGCCAGGGCCGTTCGACCAGTTCACAGCAGCTCTCTACACCAGGGCCTCGCGGAAGTCTGATCAACCCTGGATATCGAGGGAAGGCTACGAGCTGGCTGATGAGTGCGAGCAGGAGCTGTCCGAACTGCGTTCCTGCCGCAGGACGAAAGATGTGGCCGAGCTGGCCGTCCGGATCTGGGAGAAGATGCGGGAGAAGTTCCCTGAGAGAGAGCAGAACGCGGCGACCCCGCCTACACAGACTGTTGAGCAGGTGGAGCCAACGCCAGGTACGCAGCCTCCGGTGGAACAGCAGCGCGGGTCCGGCTCGGCCAATCCCCCGGAGCAGCAGCCGGCGGATGCCGGTGCAGCCCCGTGTGAGGCGGAGTGCGAGGGCCTGAATCCCATGGAACGCCTCGGCTCCCTCGTGCAGGCAGAGCTCGAACAACTCTACTCCGGTAACGGCGGCACGTACAGGGTCTACACGAAGGAGCACGACGTGGTCGAAGTCCCCAAGCCTCGGCAAGGCTACGACTACCGAAAGGAGCTGGAGGAGCTCAAGCCTTACGTGGCGGGCCTTCGCCGCCGGCTGCTCCAGACCCTCATGGGCAGGAAACAGACGCTCTGGCTTGGAGACCGCACACGTGGCTCCCTCGACCCTAGTTCCCTTCACAGACTCATTACCTCGTCTTCGAACCGCATCTTCCGGAAACGGATCGAGACGGACGGTCAGAACACCGCCTGCACATTGCTGCTGGATATCTCAAGCTCCATGAGCGGGAAGAGCATCGATCTATGCCGGCAGCTGGGGCTCGTATTCGCCGAAGCGCTGAGCGTGCTGGGGTTCCCGACGGAGATCATCGGCTTCAGCACGCTTGATATGGACCTCCGCGTGGACGTAGCGCGGGAGAGCGGCGTTTCCGAGGAGGAACTGGCCAAACGCTTTGCCAGGTTCGTGCCGGTCTACCACGCGGTCTATAAGGAGTTCCGCGAGCCCTGGCGGAAGGTGGCGGGCAGGTTTGGCAGCGTGGCAACTCGGTCTCTCACCCCCCTGGGCGAATCATTGCTATTTGCCGGGAAAAGGCTGGCTGTGAGGCCCGAACAACGCAAAGTCTTGTTCTGCCTCACCGACGGCAAACCCGTCGTCGGGGCATGGGACGAGCAAGTCACGTTCGACCATGCGTGCGGGGCCGTAAAGAAGCTACAACGGGCAGGGATAGAGCCAGTCGGCATCGGGATACTGGAGGAATCGGTGAGCCACATCTTTCCGAGCAGTGCCGTCATCCACCAGCTCGACGACTTGCCAAGGAGCTTTCTCACTCAGCTCTGCAAGGTGCTCACAAGCACGTAATCACGTAGGCAGTAACCCATTGGGCGTCTATCGGTACATCACCCCGAAGGCGCCCTGTTTCTTTTGCTCAAGTACGGGAGGGATCGCCATGGACGATACAGAGCGTGAACTGGCCGAAGCAGCGGCCAGCCTGACGGTTGAGGATTTCAAGTATCTGCAGGAGCACGCGATGATTGAGCCACCCGTGGCCCCGAGTAACGCCAATACTCCAGTAACTAATACACAGTCAACGGAGCATGCTGAAGCGCCGAAACGCCCCAGCCCCAAGAAGAAACGCAGACGCCGCACCCTTCACCGCAAGTGGCCCGACATCGGCACGGTCCTCCAGGCCGACTACTTCGACCAGCACTACGAAGCGGAAGTCATTGAGGCGTCCCGGTACAAGAGCGGCAAAGCGCTCAAGATCCTCACCGGCCCCGCTGCCGGTGAAGTATCCCACTCCCCCACCGGCGCCATGCTGAAGGCCACCGAAGCCCAGCGCCAGGAGAACAACCTGGGCCGCAAGGGCATCGCCAACGGTTGGCTGTTCTGGAAAGTGAAAGGGGGCAGCAATGGATAGAGTACGTGGGATAGCACTGCTTCTTTCCGTGCTGGCCCTCCTGGTCGGCTGCGGAGAAGAGCCCGCGCCCGACTATGCCGGCCAAGCCATCGAGGCCCATGAGCGCCTCGACCGGCTCCAGGCTCAATCCGCAGAAGCGCAGAAGCAGTCGCTGGTCCGGGGTCATCAGCTGGCAAGGGCACAAGAGCTTCTCGCCGAAGCGGAGGCGCGAGCCCAGGAAGTCCAACGTCAGGCAGATCGGGAGCGCATTGAGCGTCAGGGGGCCGAATCCGCAGCAGAGGCCGCGGCGCAGGACTTCACGGTCGTCTGCGTCGTGGCCTTCTCCGTTGCGCTCCTGGCCCTGCTGCTGCTCGCTCTGCTCACCAGGGAACGGAGGCAGCGGATCGTCATGGGCACGTTCCTCCAGTGGATCACGAGGAGGCCGCCGCCATGAAGAAACGCGACGAAGACCTCGTGAAGTACATCGTCCTGCCCACCCTCCTCGCGCTGCTGGTGCTCTGGGTTCTGGCTGGATTGTTCCGCGCGGGCGATCCGGATGCGGAGCTCGTCCAAACAACGCGTGAGGTGGTCCAGATGGCGCTTGAGGCCCACAGATCGGTCCAGAGATCCCGAGCATTCGCGTCCGTCTTCAGGATCATCGCCCTCATTGCGGGCGTCGTGGGACCGTTGGTGGTGGGCTACCTCATCTACCGAGTCAGGTCACGTGCCGAAGTGACGCCCGAGGAGGTGTTGGAGTTGCTGAGTGCTCGGGGATGGATTGATTTGAGTGATGCTGGCCGTGCACTGCCATCAGCTAAGCTGAACCGATTGCTCGAAGGGCCTGACAATGACGACGAGTGAGGACGAGGGGGCCCCCGGGGGCCGCGTATGGCCCCCTCCCCCGCTTTTGCCATCAGCTAGGCGGCTGCTGCGATCGCCGCAGGTCGTTACTACCGGGTCAAACTCCTTGCGGACGAAGACATGCTCAGAGAGGCCCCCGACCCGCACTGCTCTCCACCAGTTGACCGGGAGCGAAATAGGAGAGCTTTCGGCCTCGGAGTGGCAGCTGGCCGCACACGCGGGCCAGCTGTTCCATCTGGAGGGCCTAACGGAGACGCCGCCGGCGGCAGACGGGGGGGCGGCATGGAACGCTTTCCTGGTCTGGGTCGGGCCGCACGTCGAGTTCTACAGGCTGTTCAAGCAGCAGTTTGCCTATGCCATTGCGCAGTCGGCGCAGGTAGAGCTTACTGACCAGACTCGTGACGAGCAGCCGATGAACCACCTTGGTGAGCACCTGATGATCCTTTACGGACGCGGTCAACTCGGGCTGGATGATGATGGAGGGCTCTTGAGGCGCTTCCTCACGGACGCTAATCCCGATATTAGGCGACACGCTGTGTCGTTTGTGGGCAGCAGCGTCGAAGGCGACGAGAAGATCCCAGACGAAGTCGTGAGCCGATTCCAGGAGCTCTGGAACGTGTACTGGGCAGGCGCGGGCAGGAAGGATGCTGAGCAGAAGCAGGATGCGTGGCTATTCGGCACATGGTTCGCCTCCGGGCAGTTCCCCGAGCGATGGGCGCTCGAGCAACTTGAGGCTTTCGTCGAGGTGACTCCGACGCCAGAGCCGGACCATGCGGTCGCAGAACAGCTCGCGAAGATCGCCCAGGCCGACATCGCAAGAGCGGTCCGCATCCTTGACCGGATCGTCCGGGGCGATCGAGAGGGGTGGCGCACATATGAATGGCGCGAGCCCCGCGTTGCGCCCGTAGATGTCGCGCCCCAGCAGCAGGCGAAGGTCGTTCAGGTCGGCGATGAAGGCCCTGTCCGCCCTGATGCGCCTGATGGGCGGCTCGACCCTCTGCAAGAGCGTGCCGATGGCACCCCCGGAGACTGCGGGTTCCGAGAAGGTGTTCCACAGAAGATCGAAGTTGCGTGCGTAGTCGGCGCAGGACATGTGAAATCGCTCCAACTCGCCCTCCCGCGGCCTGGCGACGTCGGGGCGGCTCCGGCAGTCGTAGACGCGGAAGGTCTCGAAATCGGCAAGGATCACCAGCTCTT
>DAOVRD010000132.1 GCA_030628375.1 Planctomycetota bacterium | reverse complement strand
GGCGCTGTTCAAGCTGCTCTCGCTGCTCTGGCGGGAGCTTCTGGCGTATCTCCTCCAACTTCTTGGCCCTCTCTTCTTCGCTCAGGCCGCGTGTCTCCGCGCGTATCTTCGACCAGTTCAACTCGCCGTCTACGACGTACTCTGATCCGGCCTGATCCTCTGTGTCCGCCTGCGCTGCTGGTTCCGCCGGACCCTCCGGTTCCTCTGCCTCCTCGGGGGCGTCCGTAGGAGGCGCCGGCTCGACCTGTTCTTGCGTTGGCTCTTCGGCGGGCATTTCCCCGAGCAAGCTTGCGAAGCGTGAGGCCATTGCCGCTTCCGTCCGTTCCTCCGGCAACTCTTCCGGCGGCCTCAGATACACAGATTCCCCTTCTGCCAGACCCCCTTTGATCTCAACTGATTCCTCTGTGAAGTGGCCTGTCTGTATGGGGCGGCGCTCAGGGCCGTGCGGAGTCTTGACCCAGCACATCCGCTGGCCTCCGTAGGTCGTGACGGCTTGGATCGGGATGTAGAGGACATTCTTCAGTTCGGCGATGACAATCTCCGCTGTGGCGGACATGCCGGGTGTCACGACCTCCGGGATCTCCTCAAGGCTGACGTCGCAGTCATACACCTTGATGTCCGGGTTAAGCCAGGACTGGGCGGCGTTGGCCACAGGGCTTATCCTGGCCACTCTGCCCTTGAAGGACTTGCCGGGCAACGCCTCCAGGGAGATGACGGCAGGCTGGCCGACCTTCATCTTCTCTATGTCGGTCTCGTGGATGTTCACGCCGGCAGCCAGGGTCGACAGATCGGGAATGGTCAGAATCGTCTGGTTGTAGTATACGCTCTCGCCTTCCCCTATCTGTTGTCGGCGCCAGCGATGGCCGGTGCCTGCGTAGACGACGCGGCCCGCCTTAGGGGCTTTGATTATGCACTTTGCGACGTTATTGACAAGCTTCTTCAGGCGCTCGTCGTCGAGCTGGAAACTCAACTTGCGGGAATTCAGCTCCGCCTTTGCCTGGGCCACCTCGCTGCGCGCGCGCGCTTCGACCCGCTCCAGGTTCCGCCTTGCCTCCTTCCAGTCGCTGTAGCGCAGTTCGGCCTCTTTGGGCAGCGTATACAGGACGAACAGGCGCAGCTCTTCCTCGGAGGACTTCTTCTCGACTTCCAGGCGGTCCCTTCTCAGTTCGTCGCTTCTCAGTTCGTTCTTGCCGACATAGCCCTCCTTCGCAAGCTGCTTAGTGTACACCAGCTTGTCTTCCTGGTTGGAGAGCTCTGCGCCTTTGAGCAGGACCTGCGAGGCCAGGGAGCGCACGTCCTGTCGGGCTTCCCCTCCCCATTGTGGTCCCACCACCCTTTCGCTGGCCGCGACGAAAACGTCGCCCAGGACCTCCCGGGCGCGCTCGGTCTCCAGTATGTTCTCCGCTTCAATGCTGGCGAACCGGACCAGGTTGGAGAAGTCGGGCTCCTGGCTCAGCAGTTCCGCTGCCAGTGCCTTGCCGAGATAGCGTTCCAGCTCCATGAGGGTGAACTTGACGTCCAGCTTTGCAAGCGCGATGTTGCTCTCGTTCTGCTTCTCCTGGATGGCGAGGTCCTCCACGGTTTTCTTGTAGGCCGCTTCGGAGTTGTAGTAGCTGATCTCTCGGCTGCCTTTCCTCTCTTCCAGGTCCGAGGAGTCCAGTTCGACCAGGACCAGCTCATTCTTAACGTCCTCTTCGGTGATGACGGTGCCTTCGTCCACGAGTGTGGTGATGGTCCTCCTGCCGCCCTCGACCTCGCACTTCAACTCCAGGGACTCGGTGGCCCGCAGCGCGCCCCCTTCGGTTACGGAGATGATCAGGTCCCCGCGCTTGACGGGGGCTGTTTCGATGAACTTGGCGTCGTCGCTCGGACCGGGGTAGGCCCACAAGCGCAGGCCGACGCCGGCCAGGACGACCACTGCGATTGCCACGAAAACGATCTTTATGCCCGGTCGTCTACGGCTGAGCGGGGCCTGTTCGGGTCCAGGGCTGGCCGTGACAACTCCCCGGGCGGGTTGATCGGCGCTTTTCTCATTGGTACGCATCGAAGTCCTCCTTCAGTTGCCCTTTCTCGTCTACGATGAGAATGCCCATGTCCCGCGCCAACTCCAGGCTTGCCACTTTGTAGTCCACGCGGGCGGTTGACACGGCGTTCTGTGCATCCAGCAGGGCGTCCGCCGCGTCCAGCACCTCGCGGGTGTCGGCCCGGCCGGCGTCAAAAAGCATCGTGATGCTCTCTCTGCGTCGCCTGGCCAGCTCCAGGCTTGCTTTCTGTATGTCGATTCGGCTCCTGTTCCGGGCGTACTCGCGCAAGAGGCGGCGCACCTCCAACACTATCCGGTCACGAAGTTCCTGGTGGCTGCGCTGCGCCCTGTCCGATTCGATCAGTCGCTTGCGGTATTGGTTCCGCTCCGAGAGTTTGTCCAGAGGCAGGTCAAGTTCGAATCCGGCGGTCAGGTCTGTCCTGCGAAGGTGGAAGTCCAGGGGCTCGTTGGGTCTTTCTGTGTCCGTTGCGAGCGTCGCGCTCAGATCCAACCCCGGCAGCAGGTCGTTGGCTGCGACCTCAACCTTACGCTCGGCGTCCTCGGCCTGGTCGCGGCTGGTCATCAGGTCAAGCCGACTCTCAAGAGCGATCTTCCACGCGGACTCCGCGTCCAGAGCGACGACGGCAGCACCTTCGACGTCCAACAGGTCCAGGTCCTTCGGGTCCAGCGCGATGTTGGCTTCTGTCGGAAGTCCCAGGACCCTCTTGAAGCTGTCGAGGGCATTCTCGTACCTCTGCTTGGCGGCCTCAACGCTGTCCTCGGCCGTCAACTGGCGCTGCTGGATGAGGGCGACCTCGAAGTCGGCTATCCGGCCCGCGTCGAACTTGGACTTGGCTTGGTCCAGCGAGAGCTGCAGGCTCTCGTAGTTGGCGATTTCGTTGTTGACGATCTGCATTTGCTGAAGGACCCGGAAGTACTCCGCGAAGACGCTGACGAAAAACGTTTGCCTGAAGCGAACGAAGCGGCGCATCTGGTACACGACGTCGCGTTTGCCCTGGGTGAGCGGCTCGTCCACTGCGATGCCGGCGCCCTTCAGCAGCGGCTGGGTAATGGCGACCGTGAACAGCGAACTGGCCGTCTTCTGCGGGCCGCGCGTAATGACCTCCTTGAAAGTGGACGCCACGCTTACGCTCAGCCTGGCCCCGGTGGCCAACAGCCAGTTGAAGCCAAAAGTGCTCTTCCCGCTCACCTCGTCCGTCTCACCGCTGTTGGTGTCTTTGTACTCCCCTGACAACGTCCCGAAGAAATGGGGGTTGAACTCGTAGCGTCTGAGTGTAAGAGTCAGCGCGCTGAGGTAGAGCGACTCCTTCTGCGTCTGGTATTCGCGGCTGTTCAGGCAGGCTCTCTCCAGGGCCTTCTGCAGTGAGATCACCAGAGGCCCTTCCGCCTCGCCCTCTTGCGAGACGGTCTCCTCCGGCGCCCCTTGACTCTCAGTGCCAGGGAGAGCGGCCAGGAGGTCGTCTCTGGCCGACTCGCGCTCGGGCTGTTCGATCGTGAAGTCCTCGAGCATGCCAGGCACCGCGGATGTCTTGGCGCGCAAGATGCCGTAGACTTCCCGGTCGGCGGACTCCCGGTAGTGCTGACGCGAACAGCCGGGACTCAGGGCGACTGCCAGGCCGACCACAGCAGTAGTCAGCAAGGCCGCGCGCCGTGACGGCAGTCTTCTCCGTTTCCTATTTTGACTTGGATGCATTTCTTACGAGGATGCCTTTCTCAAACAGTTCAACGAGGGCCAGGGGCCAGTCATTGCCGCGGGGCATGTCCCTCCGGTTCCGCAGACCGGTCCGTATCATCCCCCGGAAGAGCAGGGCGGCACCCGCCGGGCTGAGACTGCTGGCGTAGCGTCCCTCCTCCATCCCTTTGGCAATGAAACCGGCAGCGACAGCCTTGATTTTCTTGTCCTTCTGGTGCCACTGCTTCCAGATCTTTTTCTTTCTGGTGGAAGCGCGAAGCCGTTCGCTCCCCATCAGGCCGAACAGGGCCGCGCGCTGGGAGAAAAAGTCCACCATACAGCACGCCACCTGGCGCAGGCCCTGCGCGGGGTCTTCCTCCCGTTCCGCCACCTGTTGCACCGACTCCACCAGTTCGTTCAACCCCGACATGATGACCCGCCAGAACAAGTCTTCCTTGTCGTGGAAGTAGCGATACACCGTTCCTTTGCCGACCCGGGCATTCTTGCATATCTCGTCCAGTGTCACCTCGTGGTAACGTCCTGCCGCGAACAACTTCTCCGCCGCCTTGAGTATATCCGCCGCCTTGTCTGACATATCTGCCCCCCCCGAAACAGAACTGACCAGTCAGTTCTATATTATTCCATAGCCGGTCCCGTATTGTCAACGTCCGATGGCACGAAAAGCCAGCCCAGTCCGAGCGCCGTGCTTGAGGCGGGCCCGGCACTGGCGGAGCGCCGCTTTCTGGGGGTTGCTGAGGGCGTGCTTCGATGCCGAAGCGTTCAAACAGGCGGGCGACGGTGCGGTGCGGCTCGTGAACGTGCCCCTCAGTCTCGAGGCGAGCCGGCGGTCGCCTCCAGGTCCAGAATCCTGTGGCAGGCGTCCCAGAGGGAGCGGCAGTAGCCCATTATCCGATGCGGTTGGTCGCTTTCGGGGATTTCGGCCAGGCAGAATCCGTCGTAGCTCTTGCGCCTCAACAGCCGGAACAGCTCCAGCCAGGGATAGTCGCGGGCGCACAGGTCGCGCATGTGGACCAGAGCTATCCGGTCGGCCAGCAGGTTGAAATTGCTCTCGATGGAGCCGTCCGCGACTTCGCCCGGATTGGAGTTCCAGCAGACGAGGGCGTTCGGGTGGTCGGCGCAATCCATGATCTTGCGTATGCGCGCCGGTTCGCTGGTGAGGTTCCCGTGGACCTCCAGCCTCACCTGCACGCCGAGCCCGGCCGCGTATTCGCCGCATTCGGCCAGAGATTCACCGATCTGCCGGAGGGTGGTACCTTCGGGGACGCCCTTATCCGTTTGCAGCCCGTTGGGGCGCACCTTGATGCCGGGCGCTCCGACGTCGGCGGCCAGTTGGGCGTATTCCTTCGTTCCCTCGATGTTTCTGCGGACTTCAGCGGGATCGTTCGAGTGATATTCGAACGCGCTGCCCAGGCCGGCCAATGCCACCGGGCCGTCCTGGAACTTCCTGCGCACCTGATCGCGCCGGCGGCCGTCCAGACTGACCTCGACTCCGTGGGCGTGGGTGGTCCTCAACTCCACCCCCTGGAAGCCGTGCGCGCTGCACATCTCGACGATCCTGTCCAGGTCCCAGTCCTTGGCCAGGTTGTAGGTCACCAGTCCAAGCTTCATGTGGCAATGGCTCCGGAGATGGTGAGGGGCAGTTCGGCGCTCTTCCGTCCATGGGAGGGCGCATCATCGCGCAAGGCTGGCCCTGACGCGCTTCCCGTCCTCCAGGTCCGTCGGCGGGCGAAGGATCACGACCTCGTCAGGCGCCAGCCCCGACGTGATCTCGTAGTGCCGGTCGCCTTTCAGGCCGGTGCTGACCGTCCGCAGCCGGGCCCTGCCGTTCTCGACGACGAAGACAGCCGCGCCGTCCCCAGTGGCAATCACGGCTTCGCCGGGCACCAGCACCGCGCCGTCCTTGGCGGCCACGGCTATCTTGACGTCCAGCTCGTAGCCCGGCTGCAAGTTCAGTTCGGAGTTGTCGAACTCCACGAGAACGGCCACCCGCTGCTGGCGGACGCCCAGCGAGGACACCTTGGTGAAGCCGGACGGGTATATCTTCTTGACCCGGCCTCTGGCACCGGACGTGCGGATGGCTTTGCCGATCAGCCGTACCTCCTGTCCGACCTTCACGCGCCCGATCTCATCGGACAGTATGTCGGCCCTGATCTCGATGGAGGCCAGCTCGCCGACCTTGAGCAGGGGCGTGCCTGGCTGAACGTGCTGTTCGCTGTCCAGGTACTTCTCCAGGATAATGCCGTCAATGGGGCTGGAGACGCCGGTCTTGGCGATCTGGTGGGACATCTGGTCCATCATCTTCTGCGCCTGCTCTCTCTGCGCGGCGTAGACTTGATGCAGGTGGGCCGTGTCCTGCATCGAGTCCAGGAGGACCTGCTTGCGCAGCGCCGCGATCTTCACGGCGGTCTGAGCGGCCGAAAGGCGCTGGTTCACCGCTTCCAGTGTTGCTGTGGCGGCCTTGAGGTTTCGCTGCGCCAGGTCGTGCTGGCGGTCGCTGGCGGAGCCGGACTCGAACAAGCCGGCCACGCGCTTGAAGTCTTTCTCGGCGTACTCCCGATCGGCCTCGGCCGCCTTCTTCTCCTGCGTGAGCACCTCGACCTGCTGGCCGGCCCGACGGTGCTCCTCCTCGGCGGCTTCGATTTCGGACTCCTTGGGCAGGGGCACGTCCGCCCCCGCCAACCGGGCCTCTATCTCCTTGACCCCGGCCCGCATCGCATCCAGCGAGAGCTGGAAGTCGGTATCCTCGACCGTGGTCAGGTTCTGGCCGGCCTTGACGGCATCGCCTTCCTCCAGGACTATTCGGGCCGCTGTCCCCGCCGACTCCGCCGTCACGATGCGTTCCGTATGAAGCTGCGTCTTGGCCTCTTCCGTGACGTATTCCTCGATCGGGCCGCGGAAGGCCACGGCGGTCTCGACTTTCACCGGCCGCGTCTTGCCGTAGACGTAGAGACCGACGATGACGGCCGCTATGATTATCGGCCAGCCGAACTTGACCAGGGCCTTCTTCATGCTCACTCCAGGGTCTTCAGTCGTCGGACGATGTCAATCTTGTGCACGCGCCGCCGGGAGATCCGGCGCGCCACGAGCAGGAAAACAAGGACCATCACCAGCACCGTCACGTAGGTGTCCAGCTCGATGATGGCCGGGAGCTTGTAGAGGTCCGTCTCGTAGAGACGCATCAGACCACTGCAAGCCAGGTAACCCAGGGGCAGTCCCAGGACCGCGCCCGTCAGGCCCAGCGGCATTATATCGTTGGTGGCTATACGCGCAACGTCTGAGCGTTCGTACCCCAGGCTGCACAGACAGGCCAGGTCGCGTTCCTGCTCGGCGATGCTCACCGAGGAGGCGTTGTAGATGACGGCGAAGGCGATGATGCCGGCGAACAGGCTGATGATGAACGTGGTGACCTTCATCATCTTGGAGACGGTTTCCTCGAATCCTCCGAGGATGGCGCCGGTGGCGGTGACGGCGGTGGTGGCCGGCATGTCGTCCAGCTCCTCGGTGACGTCGGCCATGGCCGCGCGTTCTACTTCGACCAGCGCTCCGTTGACCACTCCGGCTTCTCCCAGCAGACGCGCCAGGAAGTCCCGCCTGGCGTAGATACTGAGGCCGATGTAGACGTCAACGACCCCTCGGACGGTGGCGGGGCGCTCGTCTTTGTCCTTCACGTACGGGTCGAGAAGGACGGTCGAGCCCCTTGAAAGGCGCAACTGTCTGGCTACCCTTTCGGGGATGACCAGCCCGTCGGCCGGAAGCGCGACGCGCCTGCCGGCGGTGTCGTAGACCCGATAAAGCCGGCTCTCCGGCGGCAGCCCCATCACGAGCACCGTTTTCTTGCGCCACCCGTTGCGCAGCTCCGCGCCGAACTGGAGGACGCCCTCGGTGTATCTGACCCCCTCGACCGCCGCTACGTCCAGAAGCGCGGCCTCGGGCCGCTCGGTCACGAAGTCCACGTGCAGGTCGGAGCGGTCCACCAGCCTGTACTGGTAGTCAATGATGAAGTCGAGGAAGTTGTTTGTTGACAACCCGATGACCAGAATGACGGTGGCCGTGACCACGCCCAGGACCGTGAGGAGGGACCGTCCGGGGGCCCGCAGCGCATTGAGTGTCGTGATGCGCCACAGGAGGGGCAGCTTCGCCCGAAGCGAAGCCAGCACACCGGCCTGCACCGCCCCGCCTGCCGTGGCAGGGGCGAGGGGGCGGATGGCGACTGCAGGTTGGAGTTTCACGATCCGCCAGGCCGCCCGCGCCGCCCCGAAAGCGCACATGCCCGCGCTGAGGACGAATGCCTGGACGACCACCGACGGCAGGAACTGCACGCGCAGAGACGGGAAGCGGTAGAACACGTTGTAGACGGCCACCAACTGTACCGCAAGGAGATAGCCGAGCACGGTCCCGGGGGCCGCCCCGGCCACGCCCACTGCCAGAGCGTAAAGAACGTAGTGGAAGACAATGCTCGCCTTGGAGAAGCCAAGTGCACACAGGAGCCCTATCTGGGTCCGCTGAAGCTCGGTCATCCGCCGCAGGATGATGTGAATGACCAGCGCAGCCACCACGAGGAATATCAGCGGAGTGACCCGCGCGGAGTTGCGCAATCCTCTCATTTCTTCGCTCACGTAGTGATTGGACAGTTGCTTATCGCGGCCGTACTTGTGGTAGACGCCATACGCGTCGAGACGCTCTTTGACGGCGTCCAGGACGCGATCGAGATTGGCCCCGGGACGCAGCAGACCCACCAGATCGTTGAAGGAGTTGGTCATGTTGAAGGCGTCTTCGACGAAGGACTCCCGGGCGAACACGACGCCGAAGTTCTTGTCGTTCGGCGCGAACTGCTGCGGCGTGCGGATGGCGTAGACGTATTCCGGGCTGTAGGCCGTGCCGACGATGCGGAGCGTCTCTTTCCGCTCGTTTATGGTGGCCTTGAAGGTGTCGCCCGTGCGGAGCCCGTTCGCCTCGCAGAAACGCTGGTTGACGATCACTTCGGTCGCCGCGGCTCCGGGGAAGTACGACCCCGTGGCCAGGTGGATGTCGTTAATGAGGGCGTGGCGGCGGTCCGGCATGGAGATGACGCGGCCCACCACCGCGTCGTCGTTGCCCTCCACTTCCAAAGGCACGTCCTTGACGATGCGGCCCCGGACGCGCCAGACGCCGGGGATGGACGCCACTTCGCGCAGCGACGTCTCCGGCGCTTTCTCCAGGTGCACGAAGAAGTCCGCGAAGTGGTAACGGTCGTAGTAGGAGTCGCGCGACAGCAGAAGGCTGGCGTACGCGATGCGGAGACCGATGAACAAGACGATGGCGCACATCACAACTGCCGAGACGGCGGCGAACTGCCCCCACGAGTGGCCGATGTCGCGCAGCAGCTTCCTGTAAAGCGTGCCGCCTACCATTTCAGGTCCTTTGGCTCGACGGGCGAGGTGTTGACCTGGATCTCCTGGATCTTGCCGCTGCGCAGCCTGACCACCCGGTCAGCCATCCCCGCGATGGCGACGTTGTGGGTCACGACGATCACAGTCTTGCCGCTCTGGCGATGAACGTGTTTGAGGACGTCGAGGACCAGCTTGCCGGTCTCGTAGTCCAGGGCGCCGGTCGGTTCGTCGCCCAGGATCACCTCGGGGTTCTTGCAGACGGCGCGCGCTATGGCCACTCGCTGTTGCTCGCCGCCGGACAACTGGGAGGGAAAATGATCTGCTCGATCGGGCAGCCCGACCATCTCCAGCATCTGGTCCACCGGCAGCGGATTGGAGCAGACCTCCGCAGCGATCTCCACGTTCTCCCGGGCCGTCAGCGTAGGGATCAGGTTGAAGAACTGAAAGACGAAACCGACGTGTTCGCGCCGGTAGGCCGTCAGCCGCCGTTCACCGAAGTCCGCAATGTCCGTGTCGCGCAGCTTGATGTGGCCGGAGGACGGCGTGTCCATGCCCCCTATCAGGTTCAGCAAGGTGCTCTTGCCGCTGCCGCTGGGCCCCAGCATGACCATGAACTCACCTTCCCGGATCTGCAAGTCCACTCCGCGAAGGGCATGGACGGTCACTTCGCCCATCTGGTAGCTCTTGGTGAGTTGTTCGGCCGTGTAGAGGGCCGTTTCGGCCGGGGTGTTCTCTGATGAGGTCATCATGGCGCTGAGGTCGCGAAATGGCCGGGCCTGTCGCTTCGTGACACGGACATTATAAGCGCCGCCCGCATCGCTGCAAAGCGGCAGTAGGGCCAGTTCCGGCTTGCCTGGACGTAGGTGCGGTGCTATAATCTGCCGGGCCGATGGCGTGCTTTGGGGGCATTGGCTCACCGCCAGGGGAGGCGGGAGAGGGGGAGTGCGGGCCATGGAGAATGCGCGGCGCCGCGGCGTCTTCCAGATCGTGGGGTTGCTCGTCGCTTTTGTTCTGCCGATTCTGCTGAGTTGCTGGGGGTTGAGGGGAGCCCGAGCTTTACGTCTGGTGGCCACCGCGAACGGCGGGGGCTGGCTCCTGGTCGTTGCTGCGGCGAACTGGGCCAGCCTAGCGGTGGTGGACCTCCTCTTGCGCCCGGCAGCGCTCAAGTTCCGAGAGTAAGGCCTGGGTCGTCCCGAACTGAGGAACTTAGTAGCG
>DAOVRD010000343.1 GCA_030628375.1 Planctomycetota bacterium | reverse complement strand
CGGCTACCTGAAGCCTTCCGACATCCTGCTCACGGTCGATCAGACGGGTCGGCCGCTTCCCAAGGTCGCCTTGTTCGACCTGGGGCTGTCGGCGGAGCAAAGCGTCGTCTCCTTGCCGGGAGAGGGGCTGGGGACGCCGAAATACATGGCGCCCGAGGTGATTCAGGGGCGCCCGCCCACTGCGCAGGCCGACATCTTTGCGCTCGGCGTCATCGCCTACGAGCTGTTCACCGGGCAAGAGCCGTTCCCCTCCGACCACGTTATCGGCTACTTGTTTGCCAATTGCCAGCATGAGCAGGCGCCGCTCGACCAGGTCAGCGAACACGTCCCGCACGAGATCGCCCTGGTTGTCGGCCGAATGTTGGAGAAGGACCCAGGGCGCCGCTACCGGAGCATGCAGCGGGTGATAGACGACCTGGATCGCTGTACTGAGAGCATCAAGATGGGCCGCGTGGAAGTGGTGCCGTACGGGACGGATTCCGCCTTTGCGCGCGATTACCAGTTGCCGGAGCCCAAGCCGACGCAGCCCTCGGCACCGGCCGTCTCCGGCGCGCGCGCAGTCCTGCTGGTGGTCGCTCTTGCCGCCGTGGGTGCGCTGGGATACCTTGCAGGGCGTACGGGACCCGAGGATGCGGGACGGGGAGCACGCCAGCCCCACCGGGCGGAGCCTGCGCAGCCAACGGGCCTGCGCGCAACCCCCGCGCAGCAGGTCGGGACGACCAGACAGGCAGCGGCGGCCGCGGCATTCCAGAAGGCAACGGCGGACTGGGAGCGCCTCAGCAAGAGGGAAGACTTCGACCTCGGCCTGGCGCGTTTCCGGGAGGTCGAACGCAAGTACGCCGACACCCCGTTCGCCGCCAGGAGCAGGGACCAGATGGCCCTCATCCACACCGAATGGGCCCATGCCCTCGCCCAAGAAGGAGACTACGAGGGAGTTGTGGCACAGTATGCGCAGGCGATCGAGGTGGCGCCGGAAGGCAGTGAGTACGCCAAGCTCGCGCAACGCAAGATGCCCGCCGCAATGGTGGACCTGGCGGAGTCCGCGAAGGCCGCGGGCCGCTACGACCGCGCAATCGAACTCTATGAGGACGTGGCGCTGCAGTACTCCGGCACGATGGAAGCAGCCTTGCTGTCAACGCGCAAGTCCGACATCCTCCTCAACAAGGCCTTTGTCGCGTGGAAGGACGAGAAGGATTATGACAACGCACTCGGCATAATGCTGGACATCATTAGAGACTACGCGGAAACGGAGGCCGCGCCGCGCGCCAAGCAGGCCATTCCGGCCCTGTACCTCGACGCGATCCGGCAGAAGTTGGACAAGGGGGAACTCCAAGAGGCAAGACGGCAGCTCGCCGAGCTGACAGATGCCTATCCGGACCATGAGATCGCGGCCAAAGCTGCCGAACTGGACGCGGAAACGCTGTTGCTGCTTCTGGTGCGGCACGACGAAGCCGGAGAGGCGGAGGTCAGTGCCGCGCGCTACGGGGAACTGCTCACGCGCCACCCGAACAGCGCGTGGACCGTCAGAGCCGCCCGCAGGAAACTCGCACTGGAACCTGAGCCCGGCAGGGCGCTCCTCTACGACGACAACACCGCCCGCAGGCAGATCGCGCAGGCAAAGGAGCATTACGACCAGTTGGACCTTCCCCGGGCCATAGCCGTGCTGAAGGGCGTGATCCGGTTCGCCAGGGTGGACTCCCCGTTGGCCGCGTCGGCCCTGGCCACACTGCCGGAGTGGCTTTACGAATCTGCCGTCCACTCCTACGGCGGGAAGGCAACTGCGGAATGCGAGAAGGCGTTGGAGGAGCTGCGCTCCCAGTTCCCGGGCGGCGGTTGGGAGGCCAGGTGTCGGGCAACCCTGGAAGCGGTGAAGGACGCGCCGGATGGCATGGTCTACGTCCCTGAAGGCCGCTTCTGGATGGGAACGGACATGAGCGGCATAGAAGAGATCCTGGACTCCGCCGGCCTCCTGGACGTCCTTGGCAGCCAGCTAGGAGTGGAAGATATGGAGCAGATTGCCCTCATCTACGGCATTCTGAACGAGACGCCGAAACACCTGGCTCGCACTGAAGCCTTCTACGTCGACACGACCGAGGTGACCAACGAGCAGTACAAGCAGTACCTGGACGCGACCGGCAACCCCCCGCCGAGCCACTGGAGGGATGGGACTTATGCTCAAGGGGAAGGAAGCCTTCCGATGGTCAACATCAGCTTCGACGAGGCGCACGCGTACGCCGCGTGGCGCGGCGCCAGGCTCCCCACCGAGGCCGAGTGGGAGAAAGCCGCCCGCGGGGTGAGCGGCAGGACATTCCCATGGGGCGAGGTGTTCACCCAGGAACGATGCCACCACATGCGCACGCAGGATACCGGCCCCGCTGCCGTCGGCTCCTACCCGACGTGGAGCAGCCCTTACGGCTGTCTGGACATGATAGGAAACGTCCACGAATGGACCAGCGCGGCGTTCGCTGCGTACCCGGGCAGCAAGGCGGAAGACGTTCCGGAGGAGGCACGCAAGCAGGTCGTACGCGGCGGCGCGTGGTATCAGCAGGAGATCGCGCCCATCCCGGCGCGCTGCGCCAGTCGTTACCCGATGGACCCCACCGCGCCCAACATGGCCACAGGATTCCGATGCGTGCGCGACATCTCCGAGCCGGCGGCCGCAACGAGCGGCGCCAATCCATAAGGGCCAGCCGGCTTCCGGTGGGAAGCGGTCCATAGCATGCACGCTCCTTCTACACAGCAGCTCCCCCCGCTGGACAGGCGCGCCGAAGGTCCAGTGACCGTCTACCTCAACCCCCTCTATCCGGGCGAGGTGGACTTCGAGGAGATCCTGCGCCTGCCGTCCATCCTGGAGGGCCTGAAGGGCCGGAGCTCGCGCCAGCCGGGGCGCGTCAGTTCGTGGGACTGGACGCCCGACTGGCACGACGGGCCGGGGCTCGTGGTGCGGCAATACGTCCACGGAGGCTCTCTGGGCGGAATCGCCGGCTCCCTCTTCTTGGGCACGGGCAGGATGCGCCGCGAGCTGGCGGTGTCCGCTTACGCCTACGGGCATCAGGTCCCCACCAGCGCGCCTGTTGCGGTGCGCACTGAGAAGGCGTGCGGCCCGCTCGTGACGGCCTATTTCGTCAGCCAGAGAATCCCGCGCGCGCAGGACCTCCTGGCGTTCTTGACGGAACGCGGGGCCGAACAGGCCCTGTGCGTGGACCGGAACATGCGTCTGGCCGCGGCCATCGCCGCCGCCGTAGCCGCCATGCACGACGCAGGCATAGTGCATGCCGATCTGAATCTGAAGAACCTGCTCGTGCGCAATGCATTTGACGAGCCGGAGGTGTTCATCATAGATTTTGACAGGGCGGCCCTTGCGGGGCGGCTCTCGCTGCGTCAGCGGATGGCAAATCTTGTGCGCCTGGACCGTTCCGTGATGAAGTGGGAGGCGTCGCGCCGTGCCGTAAGCCTGAAGGATCGCCTCAGGGTGGTCCGTTGCTACCTGCAGAGCTATCCCGCGTGGCGGGCGCAGTGGGGCCAGATCGCCCGAGACTACGGTAGCCGGCACCTGCGGCACTTCTTGTCCCGAGAGCGGAGTGAGAGCAAACACTGAGCCGGACCAGTCCAGAGGTCGAGCAGCGGAGGACGCTGAGTCATGGAAAAGGTGAACGCGAATGAACTGGAGTACAGGAATACGGTGAGCGGACCGAAGTATCTGTTCCGGGGCCCGCGGGTGGACTGGGGGCTGATCCGGTTCCTGCCCGGAGAGCAGCTCGGCCCGCACCTGCACAAGCAGGTCGAGGAGACCTTTTATTTCACCAGCGGCACGGGCGTTTTAGTCGCGGACGGCCTCGAATACGACATCGAACCGGGGGACGCCTTCCGGCTGGAGCCCGGCGAGGTCCACAACGTGATCAACACCGGGAAGGAACCTCTCGACGGGGTCTTCATCAAACACATTTATCGCCCGGAAGACAAAGTGGCCGTCGAGCAATAGGGCGGTGATCCCGGCCGATGGCGTTGGAGCGGTCCCACACAGGGCCATTTAATTGTCGGGGGGGGTCTCTCCGATAACTCGTTGCACAGGCTGCTCAAGCAAGGGCGTATCGGATGATGGGTGAGGCGCAGGGCAAGACGTTGTGGGATGTCTTGGGCCGGGCGGACAGTT
>DAOVRD010000079.1 GCA_030628375.1 Planctomycetota bacterium | reverse complement strand
GGCCTACGGAGCCGTAGGTTGGGGGTTCGAGCCCTCCCGGGCGTGCCACTTCCTCCCTGGCGTCCCGCCTGACCCACCGACACTCCCGCTTCGGGCGTCCGCCTGCCGCCCCCCTGAAGCGCAGTCCTGGCCGCAGCCCTAGCCCCTTGTCGACTTACCCCCTCTGTACGCTTTATGGCTTGACGGGAACTCAGCGGCGAGGTATACTCACATAGCATATGAAGAGTTCGCTTCCTGTGGGGTTTATCCGTGTGAATCTGTGCAGATCAGCGGCTGAATGCCGGGGCCGTTCTTGATACGGCTGTTAGGGCTGCCGGCTCACTTTGAGTTGCCTGCGGCGATTCGGCTGGGCTGTGCAGGGCCGCCGGGTCAGCGTAGGACTTGCATCCCAAGGCTGTAACGTCCGGGTCCGGATTGCTCGTGCGGGAGCGTTGGAGCAGGGCCATGGAGTCATCTGGCCAGCGGTGGAGAAAGGTACCCTGGCGATGGATCTTTGGGGTAGTCGCAGTACTGGTTGTGTCGGCACTGATCGGTCGGGCACTAGCGCCCGGATTGCTGCGCTGGAGCGCCAGACTTGGTTGGACGACGCCGGTGAGAGGCTTGCTCGCTTTGGGAACGGACCCCGACAGTAAGGACTGGGAGGGAACCACCCCGTTGCACTGGGCGGCCATGTACGGGCATCTCCAGGCGGCTGAGCAGTTACTCGATGCGGGCGCCGTAGTCGACAGCCGCACTGACGGTGATACGACTCCGCTTATGCGTGCGGCTGGCGCCGCACGGCCTGACGTGGTTGATCTTCTGCTCAGGCGGGGTGCCGACGTCAATGCCGAGTTTCGGGGCGGCTTAACGGCTCTGCACGCAGTTGGTCGGAGCCGGCGGCTTCGGGCTGCTGAGACGGCCCAGGTTCTGATCGACCACGGCGCCAACGTTGATGCAGGAGGGCGGGGGTGGACGCCTTTGGTCACTGCTGCCTCCGAGGGCTCCACGGAGGTGGCGAAGGTTCTCATGGCAAGCGGCGCCGACCTGAACGCACGCCCAGACTTCGTTAGCCCGCCCCTTTGGTGGGCGGCGCTTATGGCTCACCTGGAGATCGTTGAGCTTCTTCTCGATAACGGGGCGGACGTCAATGTGAGAGATTGGTCTGGGCGGACCCCGTTACACGCTGCGGCGCGCCAAGGCCATCGAGAGGTCCTCGAACTGCTGCTTGCCGCTGGCGCCGACGCCAACGCGGTGGACTACGAAGGCATGTCAGTGTTAGACGATGCTGTCCAGCATGCGAGGGACCGCGAGGACCTCTTCGGTCTTCTGCGCGAGCACGGCGCAAGGCTGCGAAGCGTCGTGCGCTACGACGAGCACTCGCTATACGTCAGTCCTTCGCCCCCTGCGGAGGCCTCGCTGGCCATGGCGGCCTACTGGAACGAGCCGCAAATCCTCAGGCAGCATCTGGCCGGCGGCGCGGACGTCAACGAGCCTTACTGGAGATGGCAGGGCCAGAGCGGTCTTCACAAGGCTGCCGCGAAGGGCTACATGGACATCATCAGGATCCTTTTGAACGCCGGCGCAGATGTCAACTTCAGGGACGACTACGACCAGACGCCTTTGCTCATGGCCGCCGAGTCCGGGTGTGCAGAGGCGGTGGCGACGCTGCTGGAGCACGGGGCGGACGTCAACGTTACGGCCATCTCGGATCGGACACCCCTGCACGTGGGCGCTGGTAGTGGCGATGCCAAGACCGTCCAGCTTCTACTGGCGAACGGAGCGGACGTAATGGCGGCGGATAGCCGGGGCGACACGCCTCTCCACTGGGCGGCCAGGGGCGGAGGACGCGAGGCCGCAGAGCTGTTGATACAGAGCGGCGCGGCTGTGGATGCGAACAACGAACGCGGGCGCACGCCGTTGCATTGCGCCGCTTCAGCGGCCAGGAGCGAGGTGGTGGGACTGCTCGTGGAACGAGGCGCTGATGTGAATGCCAGAGAGGCCGAGGGTCAGACGCCCTTGCACTTGGCGGTGGCTGAGGGCTGGCAAGTCCGGCCCGCCGAGCCCCGGGCGGCGCTGCGCGTGATGGAGTGCTTACTGACCAACGGTGCTGACGTTGCCGCCAAGGATGCGCTGGGGCGAACTCCCCTGCGGCGGGCAACTGCGCGCGTGGCAAATCAGCGCAACCGCCAGCTTGTCACGCAACTCCTGCGCCAGCACCGCGCGACGGAATGACGTTTGAAGCTCAGTTGCCTCAGGTGCGCCGGCTGGGCTCGGGCGGGTTTCGGGGTCAGGCAGGGGGAGGCAAGGTGTCCCGCTTGGCGCGGGCTACGGCTATGTCGGCCAGCCGCGTCGGTTCGGGCAGGCGGTACTTCGTGCAGCAGTCCAGCACAAGACGCGCAGACGTCTCGAAATCGGTCAGGTGCCCCGGACTCACGAAGACAGGCTTGACGCGTGTTCTTGTGCGGAGGACCACGCCGATCTGCTCGCCGTCGTCGAGCAGCGGAACGGACCGGCCTTTCTCCTGACCCGGTTCGTCGTGCTTGCCCGTAAGTCGACTCTTGGCGCAGCCGACGGTGGGAATGCCGAGCCACAGCCCCATGTGCGATGCCAGGCCCAGGCGACGCGGGTGCGCCAGCCCCTGGCCGTCGAAGATGACGACGTCCGGCACGTGCTCGATGCGGGCGAAGGCCTTCAGCAGCACGGGACCTTCCCGGAAGCTCAGCAACCCCGGGATGTAGGGGAAACGAAGGGCGCCCTGCACCGCCACCTCTTCCACGAGCTTCATTTCGGGCAGCTCAAGCACGACCACAGAGGCAAAACACGCGCCCGCCGCGCGGTCAAGGGCCATGTCCGCCCCGGCCACCCATCGCATCCGGCGGGGCAGCGGTGCCAGCCTGACTCGGCCAGCCAGACGCTCTTGCAGGCGTCGCGCTTCGGCGGGCGTGAGGTCCCAACGGTGGAGGTCGCGTATGATCATGGCGGGTTCCTTAGTCGGCTCAGCTTACCGGGAGGGAGGCCGCACTGCAAGCCGCTGGGGTGGGGTTGCACGGCGGCAGTCGTGCGTGCCGGCACCAGCACAGGGCGGTCTTCGGACGCCGCCCGTTCGACCGTCTTACTTCATCTTCAGGTAGCGAAGGGCCTTGCGGAGGTCCGCCGAGCTGGCCGCCAGGTATACGCGGTCGCCTGCGTTCACGGTCACCTGCCCGCGCGGGATGATGAACTGCTCGGCTTCTGCGCGGAAGATGCCGACGATCACGCAGTCGGTGGGGAACACGGCGTCCTTGGCGATCTGTTCGATTGTGCGCCCCGCTGCGCGAGACCCTTCGGGGACGCGCATGAAGACGATGCTGGCCTTGCCCTCGCCGAAGGTGGTCAGTTCCTGCATCGCCGGCTCTTCGATCTCCCAGACGAACTGATTGAGGTACAGGTCCACGACGTTGAGCACGCGCGTGACGCCAGCCAGCTTGTAAGCTTCTTCGTATCTGGGGTCGCGCATCCGGACGATGGTCCGCGGGACGCCCATGTGCTTTGCCAGCAGCGCAAAGCACAGGTTATCGTTGTCGCCGCGCATGGTTCCTACTGCGCATCCGGCCCTGGAAAGGGCGGCGTCTTCCAGTGTGGCGATGGACGTGGCTGAGCCGTGGACAGCCGTCACTCCGAGCTGGGAGTAAAGTCGCTCGCAAACCTCCCGGTCCGCATCAATCACCACGACGTCGTGCTTCCCCTGGCCCAGGCGTTTGGCCAGGCCCCACCCGACCAATCCGGCACCGGCGATGACTACCCTCATTTTCTGTCCCTCCCGTTCTTGTCGTGGTCCACGCCCTCACTTCCAGGCCCGGCCGCTGAAGAGTATCAGGACCGGGAGGATCTCAAGCCTGCCAGCCAGCATGCCGACGATGTAGACGAGCTTGATGACCGGGTGGAGCATGGTCAGCCCTTTGGCCGAGATATAGCACGGGCCGATGTTGCCCAGTGCGCTGAACATCCCGGAGGCGCTTTCGATTGCATTGTAGTCGCTCAAAGCCGCTGTCGTCATGGCTCCGAAGAGCAGCAGGAACAGCCACCCAAACAGCAGGCCCGCCGTCCGGTAGACCTCGGTCGCCCCCAACGGCTTGCCGTCCACAAGGAGCATGTCTATGCTGGCATCGGGTTTGAGCACTTTCCTGACCTGCTGGACCATCATCTTCCACAGGATGGCGATGCGGGCGGCTTTCAAACCCCCCGCCGTAGACCCGGCGCAGCCGCCAATGAGCATCAGCACCAGGAACACCTGCCGGGCAAGCGGCGTGAAGTAGCTCGACGCGATATCCCGCGTGCCGTAGCCGGTCGTGGTGGCAATGGACAGGACCTGGAAAAGGCTGTGGCGAAAGCTGTCGTGCAGATGAGCTTGTCCGGCCACGGGGCTCCCGGCGGATTGCAGCATCCACAGCCGCGATCCGAGCACCAGCAGAAGAGCGCCCCCCAGGATTATCCACCACGTTCGCATTTCGCCGTTGTCCCACAGCGCCTTCATCTCACCCGTGATGAGGCGGTAGTGGATGAGAAAGTTGGTGCCGCCGACCCACATGCCGAAGATGAGGATGTATTCAATGGCGATGTAGTGGGGGTAGCCGCTGTCCTGGAAGTAGGCGATACTGGCGTCGTAGTTGGAGTAGCCGCCCGTGGACAGGCAGGTGAAGGCGTGTGTGATGGCGTCGAAGAAGTTCATGCCTGCCAGGTAGAGCCCGACGGTCACCACGAGTGTGAAGAGGGTGTAGACGAGCCACAGAATCTTCAGCGTGTTCCAGGTGCCGGGCGCGATGCGCTTGCCGCTGATCTTGTGGCTCTCGGCGCCCAGCAACCTGTAGGAGGGCCCGCCCTGGAAGATCAGCACCAGGAAGAAAGTCAGGATTCCCAGTCCGCCTATCCACTGGGTCATAGCCCGCCAGAGCAGCAGAGACTTCGGCATGAAGTCCAGCCCGCTCAGCATCGTGATGCCCGTCGTGGTGAAGCCGCTCATCGCCTCGAAGTAGGCGTCGAGGTATGACACGCCCAGGTGGTAGCTGAACGGTATGGCGCCCAGCGCGCTCACGGCGACCCAGCCCAGGGTGCAGACCAGCATGGACTCCGGCCTGCCTATGTCGCGCGGGCCCTTCCAGCGCTGTATCTGCAAGCGGCAGGCGGCGCCCACCACGACGGAGATGAGCAGGGGGATGGTGAACGTGCCCGTTCGGACGTCCTGTCCCTGGCCGCCCGCGAACAGGATGGAAAAGAAGAACGGAATCAACATGAGGAAGCCAAGCACGAACAAGATCGTGCCCACATAGGTGAGCACTATGCGGAGGCGAGCGAGGCCGAACCTCATTGGCATTCCCTGCCTGGACGTATGGCGCAACGGCGTGCGCAGTTCGGCCCATTCTAATTGCAGTGCCCGGTCGGTTGCAATGCTCCAGGGCGAGCGGCCGAGCAGGCCTGTTTGACACGCAGCCGGGCTGGCCCTACCATACAACCTGCTCCCGCACGATGCGCCGCAGGAAGTAGCAGTGAGGGGGACACTGCCGTGGACAAAGAGGTTCAGGAGCTTCAGGCGCGGTTGCAGTACCGCTTCTCCGACCTGGCATTGCTGTCACAGGCCCTCACTCATGCCTCGGCCAGCAACGCTCGTCAGCCTTCGAACGAAAGGCTGGAGTTCCTGGGTGACGCGATAGTCGGTCTCGTCGTATCGGAGCATCTCTACCTGCGGTTCCCGGAAGCCTCCGAAGGGCAGATGACGCGGATCAAATCCGCCGTTGTTTCTCGGCGCACGCTTGCGCGCGTGGGACGGTCGCTGGGGCTGCCGCAGTGCCTGCGTGTGGACTCCGGCCTGAAGCAGCGCAAGCGCTACCCCGTCTCTCTTGCCGCCAACGCCTACGAGGCGGTTGTCGGAGCCATGCTGCTCGACAGGGGGATTGCGGCGGCGAGCGAGTTCATTGTGCGGACGCTGGGGCCGGAGATCGCTCTGGTCGTGTCAGGTCGCCATGAATGGGACTACAAGACGATCCTCCAGCTGAAGGCTCAGGCGCAGGGGAAGCCGCCTCCTCAATATGAAGTCGCGCGACGCACAGGCCCGGATCACCGGGGGCGTTTCATGACCGTGGTCTGCATTGACGGGGAAGAATGCGGCTCGGGTTGGGGGACAACCAAGAAGGGCTCCGAGCAGAGCGCGGCCTCTCGAGCGCTGGAGAAGTGCTATCCGGACTGGATGAACGGCTTGCAGACACTGCCACCGGAGCAATGACAGCCCCCGCCTCCCTGATGGGGGCGGTTCGCGAACCGCCCCTACGAGAACGGTCCAGGCACTACAGCGCCGTTGTCGCTCAGGGCGCCAACCAGGCATCGCGAAGCTCAGATCCGTCCGCCCGCGTGCTGCTCGCCGAACCTCCGGCAGTAGTCACTGATCCACCTCATGCGCTCGATGCCGGTCTCGCCCGCCCCTTGCGGCAGTTCGTCTGAGACGCCCAGAACAAGGCGCGGGTGAAACAGCTCGACGATTCTTTCCACGCACTCGGCCAGCTCATCCTGGTGATAATAAGGCAGGAATAACACGGCCGGTATCCCGTCCAGCAGCACCTTGTCCCCGATGTGCTCCTTCATCTCTTCCAGGCTGACGTCGCCCTGAGGAAGGGGAGTAAGGGCTTCGAGGCCGTCGAAAGGCAAGCTCTCGAAATACTTGAGCAAGGACTTGAAATAGCCATCAATGTGGCTATGCGTGTAGATGCCCGCTTCTCTGAGCTGACCGGACCTTTTCTCGTACCACGGGACGAGGTACCTCTCGAAGTAGCGGGGAGACAGAAGCTGGTCATGGATGTTCTCGCCGAAATTGACGATCTTGGGTTTGCCCGACGCGATTATGCCTTCGTAGAGGAGGTCGTACGTCTTGTCTATTGCCCGCATCACCTCTTCGACCTCGTCCGGTGCGTCCGTCAGCGCATAGATGAAGTGATCGAGCCTCATCCACGACTGACACAGCGCCTGGTAGGGACTCTTGGGCACCCAGAACTGGGGTTCGCCCCTGTCGCCGACGAATTCGCTCCCCTGTTCGAACTTCCCGGGGTTGAACGTGTAAACCGTCCGCTCCAGGAGCCACTTCAGCTTCTTCAGGTCCTCTCGGGTTTTCACGGGGAAGTCAACCGTCCTCCACGTCTTGTCCACGGTCTCGTGCATGCGCTCCGCGAGTTCGCCGAACGGCGTGCTTCGGATCGTAAGAAGGTCGCCGTCCGGCAGCCTTTCGGAGCGCACGTCCACCTGCTCGGTGTAGGTTTGCTCCACGGGATCGGGCATCCCGGTGTAGTAGTGGACGTAGCGCATCGAGAGGTCCAGCTCGTCGTAGACTTCCAGCAGGCTCATGTGCCGGAATTCGTCGGGCAACTGACCGAACTGCTCGTGCCAGGCGTACCAGGGCTCCATCCGCGGCTGCCACAGGATCTGCGGCACCTCTTTGCCCTCGAACACGCGCAGGTTGAGTTCTCTCTTTGTCATCGTTGGCTGGTCGTGTGCCACTGTCTTGCCCGTTGGCTGTCGCTTGTCCTGCCCTGACCGTGAGGCGAGCGTCGGCAGCGAGGCAATCCTTTCGGGCGGCTGTGGGGAGCCGTTCACAATAGCAGTTGGCGTCACGAAAAACAACGGCCCGCCGTCACCGCAGCCTTCAGCCAGTATCCCAGATATAGTGGGATTACGGGCTACGATCGTCCGTCACAAGAGTGAAGCAGGCCGCGCCTTGACTGGCGTTATGGCTGGCCGTATGCTTGAGCCCCCGAGAAGGGAGACGAAGGCCCGGCGCGACGCCGACAACACCGGAAGATTGCAGCGGGAAAGTTGCCATGCTGGAACACGTCAAGAGCGCGGCGCCCCTTAAGCTCGGCTACCTGCCCACACATCGGTGGGGCGTCTTCGGCGTTGACGAGGCGATGCGCCAGAAAGAGAAGATCGCAAACAAGCTCCGGGAACTGGGCGTGGACTACCTGGGCCTGGACTGGCTCAACGAGTACGGGCTCCTGTACAACCCAGCCGACGCCGAGGCGGTCGCCGGCTGCTTCGCCATCGAAGGCATCGAAGCGGTGTTCGTCGCGCACTGCGACTTCGGCACGGAGTTGGCTGTGGGCCGGGTCTGCAAGGCCCTGGGTAAGCCCATCCTCCTGTGGGGGCCCAGGGATGAGGCGCCCGCGCCCGACGTGGCCCGCGAGCGCGACACCCAGTGCGGCTTGTTCGCCACCAGCAAGCTCCTGCGGCGGCTCGGCCTGCCCTTCACCTACATCGTCAACTGCCGCCTGGAGGACAAGACCTTCGCACGAGGGCTGGAGAATTTCCTGCGAGCCGTCAACGTCGCCCGCTGTGTCCGCGGCGCCAGGATCGGCCAGATAGGCACCCGCCCGACTCCCTTCACCAGCACCATGTGCAACGAGAGCGAACTGCTCGAACGGTTCGCCATCGAACTGACACCCATCGCCTTGAGCGACATCACCGAACAGATCGTGGCGCGCCTGGACTCTGAGGAGGTGACCGGTGAGGCGGAAGCAATCCGCGCCCGGGTGGACACCAGCGAAGTGGCCGAAGACGGCCTGCGCCGCGTAGCCTCGATGAAGCTCGTGATGAAGGACTGGATCGTCCGGAACAAGCTGGACGCTGCTGCTATCCAGTGCTGGCCGGCCTTCTCGAAACTGACCGGGCTCTGCCCGTGCTTCGTGAACGGCGAGCTTACGGACATGGGCGTGCCGATCGCCTGCGAGACCGACGTCAACGGGGCCGTCACCGCCATCGCCCTGCAGGCCGCGGCAAGGGGCGACAGCGCAGTGTTCTTCGCCGACCTCACGATCCGGCACCCTGAGGACGATAACGCCGAGCTGCTCTGGCATTGCGGGCCGTTCCCGCTCTCGCTTGCTCATCCGGAATCGTCGCCCCGCATCGCCGGGCATTACATGCAGGCGGACCGCCTGCCCGCAGTCGGGATGTGGCGGCTTAAAGACGGCGACATCACCATCGGCCGGTTCGGTAGTGATAACGGCGAATACAGGTTCTTTGTGGGCCACGCGGAGACTTGCGACGGGCCGGTCACTCCGGGCAACTATGTGTGGGTCAAGGTGGGCAACTGGCCCCTGTGGGAAGAGAGGCTGATCTACGGGCCCTATATCCACCACGTGGCCGGCGTTTACGGCAAGCTGGCGCCGGCGCTCTACGAAGGCCTGAAGTATCTGGGCATTGAGCCCGAGCTTGTTGAGCCCACTGAGGACCAGGTCCGGGCATACTTGCGCGGCCAGCAGGAACTCTGACCCAGTGAACCGAGTAGCTGTCGAGCATACGCACGAGGGCCGGGCCAGGCCACGACAACGCAACGCCTGGCTCAGGCCGGGACTGTACGGAAGGGGCCGAGGGCGTAGAGCGCGGCTCAAGTGGGGCAGCCGGAAGATCCGCAGGTACGAAACGAAGCGGTTGCACCTTCCCTGAACCCGATCCGGCCCGGGGTCGCTCCGCTGTCCCGTTCGCTCCCGTTGCGTTGTCCGCAGTCGGTGTCCTCGGTCGGGAGGCGACATGACATACGCCGTGCAGCGCCGCTTCGTGGAACAGGGCTGCCGTCCTTTCGCCTACCTCAAGGCGGTGGCGGCGGAGCCGTACCCCGTACTCCTTGACAGCTCCCTGCATTCCGCGCTGCTGGGCAACTACTCCATCCTGTGCTGGGGGCCGTTCAAGAAGGTCACCTGCCAGGACGGGACGGTCCAGGTCGAGGACCTGCGCAGCGGCGAGCGCACGGTCTCGACCGGCGATCCCTTCCGGGCGCTCTCGCGCGAGTTCCGCCGATGCCCTGTAGCCGTCCCGCCGGACTTCGATCTGCCGTTCGCCGGCGGTGCGGTCGGATACTTCTCCTACGACCTGCGGCACTGCATCGAAAAGCTGCCGCGCGCGTGCGACTATGACGTGGCCGTCCCGGACTTCACCCTTTGCTTCTACGACCGCGCCCTTGTCTTCGACCACCGGCGCAACGTCACTGAATGGGCCGGGCTGGACGGTGCGGACGCCGCAGTCCCGGACGCCGCGACCGGCGGCGCCCCGGAGGTGGCCCCCGTCGCATTGGAATCCAACTTCACCCGCGATGAGTACCTCGCAGCCGTGGGCCGCGCCAAGGAGTACATCGCGGCCGGCGACATCTTCCAGGTCAACCTGGCACAGCGCTTCTCGGGCGATTGCCCCTCCGACGGCCTGGCCGTGTACTCGCGGCTGCGCCACGTCAATCCCGCGCCGTTCTCCGCCTACCTGAAGTACCCCGAGTTCGAAATCATCTCGTCTTCGCCCGAGCGGTTTCTGCTTGTCGAGGGGGACCGCGTCAGCACCCGTCCCATCAAGGGCACGCGCCCCAGAAGGGAAGGGGACGAGGTCTTCAATCGCCGCATGGCTGAGGAGCTGAGCCGTTCCGCGAAGGACCACGCGGAACTGACCATGATCGTGGACCTGGAACGGAACGACCTGGGCCGCGCCTGCAATTACGGCACGGTGCGCGTTGCCGAGCACGCCGTCATTGAGCGCTACCAGACGGTCTTCCACCTGGTCTCGACCGTCACGGGCGAGCTGTACCGCGCAGAACACGATGAGTTCTCCCTGATCAGGGCCACGTTCCCCGGCGGCTCGATCACAGGCGCACCGAAGATCCGCGCCATGGAGATCATCGAAGAGCTGGAACCGCACGCGCGAGGCGTGTACACGGGCGCGATCGGCTACGTCTCGTTCCACCACCGAATGGACCTGAACATCGTTATCCGCACGATGGTCAAGAAGGACGGCCGGGTCTACCTCCACTTCGGCGGCGGCATCGTGGCCGACTCCGATCCAGTGCTCGAATATGAAGAGACGCTGCACAAGGGCAAGGCGCTCTTCGAAGCGCTGAACGCCCCAACCTACGAGCAGATGATGCAGGCGGTCAGCCATGAACAGCGCCGATAACCTCGGCCCGACCGGTCCGCCGCAGCAGGTCTACCTGAACGGCCGCATCGTGCCGGCCGGCGACGCCGGGATCGCACCGTTAGACCGAGGGTTCCTCTACGGCGACGGGTTCTTTGAGACTACCCGTATATTCGACGGCCGCGCCGTGTTCCTTGACCTGCACCTTGAGCGGCTCGCTGCGTCGTGCCGGGCGACGGGTTTCGGCTGTGACCTCGACACCGATGCGCTGGCCGACGGCGTGCGGGAACTCATCCGGGCGAACGGCGTGCAGGACGGCTATCTGCGCATCACCGTCAGTCGCGGACTGCACGGCGGCGAGCTGTCCCGGCTCACGACGGCCGCGCCGACGGTGTTCGCCCAGGCGCGGCCGATGAACCTGCCGCCGTTGGAATCCCCCGGGGCGCTGGTGCTGGCGAAATCGCCTTACCGCCGCAACGAGCACTCGCCCGTGGTCCGGCACAAGAGCCTGAGCTATCAACTCAACGTGCTTGCCCTTGCCGAGGGGCGGCGTCGCGGCGCCGGCGAAGTCTACTTCTTGAACTCGCGCGGACACCTTGCAGAAGGCGCCTTCACCAACCTGTTCTGGATCAAGGAGGGGATGGTCTTGACGCCCAGCGAGCCGTGCGGACTGCTGCCGGGCATCACGCGCCGGGCGGCCGTTCGCATCTGCGGCCAGGAAGGCATCCCCGTTCGGGTCGGCGCCTACCCCGAATACGACCTGCGCCAGGCGGACGAGGTGTTCTGCACGAACTCCCTGCGCGGCATCATGGCGGTGGAGAAGATCGTGGACTTCCCGGACAAGGACCTGTCCAGCCACCCGCTGACCGAGCGCCTGCAGCACAGCTACGCCGAGCTTGTCCGCCGGTCGTGAGGCGGGCTTGTGTCTGCTGCCTACTGCCTGCCGCCTACTGCCTGCCGTCTGCTGTCTGCCGTCTGCTGCCTGCCGTCTGCCGTCTGCTGTCTAATACGTCTGCGCCAGGTCCGAGACGTAGTCGCGGCCTTCGGGTTCGGTCTCGGGCAGGCCGACGTGTTCCCAGAAGTCCGTCCCCTCGAACGGCCCGGGTCGGAGCTGGTGTATCCGGACCGGCTCGCCTCCGCGCTGCGCCGACTGGTTCGCCATGATGCCCGGCAGCGTGAACTCGCTCATGCGGTAGACGTCAATCGGGACGGTTTTGCCCCTGACGAGGGCCCTGGTGAAGTAATGGGCGGTCTTGAAGTCGGTCCCGCCGTGGCCGGCGGTCTTGTCGTCGTCGGCCGCCGCGGTGCCGATGTCCACCCGCTCCCACCCCTGTTTCTCCTCGCGGTCACGCCCGAGCCGCCGGCAGAACCCCTCGTGGCTGTACCATTCCGCGCTGCCCAGCGTGCCGAACAGCCGGTAGTTGTGCGCGCCCGGCCGCCGCGTGTTGAGCGTGACCATGATCTTGATGAGGGCGCCCCTCGCAGTCTCGAACAGGGCGATCTGACCGTCGGAACGCAGCGGCGCTTCTTCGGACCAACTCGGCCCGCTCCGGCAAGTGACCGAGACCACCGTGTCGTCCAGCACGTTCAGCAGCGGGCCCAGGTCGTGGGTGAGATAGTGGATGGGCGGCATGTCGGCCCGCCACGAGGGGCGGACGCCCTGGATGTTCTGTTCCTTCACCCGGCTTGGGGACAATATGTTGCCGCCGTCGTCCACCATCGTCCCCGGGAGGTAGTGCAGATACTCGGCCTCTGCGATGGAGATGGGGCCGAAGCGCTCCTCGCCGATCCACTTGTGCCAGTAGCGCAGAAAGTCCATGAAGCACGAGTTCTCGCCGAGCATGTATTGCCGGCCCGTGCGCTGGACGGCGGCGACGATGCTCTCGATCTCCCGCTGCCTGAATGCGCCGGGGACCTCGGAGAGCACGTGGCAGCCGGCCTCCAGGGCCTGGACGGCGTGGGCAGCCTGGCAGCGCGCGTTGCTGGCGACCACGACGGCGTCGGGCCGCATTGCCAGCAATTCCTCGTATTCCTTGACGACGGGGACAGTGTGGGGAGCGACGGTTTCCAGAGCGCGTTCGCGCCAGTGTTCGATGCGGTCCGCGCAGCCGATGACGACGGCATCCTCCAGGCGCAGGAAGTTGCCCAGATGGGTGAGTCCGCGCCTGAGTCCGAGTATGCCGACGCGCAGCTTGTCCATGTGGGGCCTCCGCTAAGGGCTGCTGCCAGTTTCTGCTTCCCGGATCCTCCTGCCCGTCTACCGCATAGAGGGTTGATATCACGTCGTTGACGGCCACGAAGCGAACGTCGGCCTGCTGTCACCGATCCGACGCCCCGAGCTTCTCTTCGGCTTCTGTGACTCTGTAGTACCTGGGCACGAGCGCCATGGGGTCCACGTCCCGGCCTTCCCGTACGCGAGCAAGGCCGAGACGCGCGACGGCTTCGGCGCGGCCGACCGCCAGCGCACGGTCGCCCACCTGGAAGCGTCCCGCGCGGAAAACATCAGGATAAGCACCGACTCCGCTGCCGAAGATCAACGCGCCGTCGGGGATGCGGGCGGCGAGTTCGTCCGGCTTCGCGATCAGCACGCCCGTGGTGTCGCGCCAGCGGCCGCCGTGCCATTCGAATATCGTGCCGTAGACGCGCTCGCGACGGGCGTCCCGCACAGGACAAGTGGCGGAACAACCGTCGGCACCGCCCGGACCCACGTTCTGGGCCATGACCTCCAATGACGGCACGCCCACCGCCTTCCAGCCCAGTGCGTAGGCCAGCGTCTTCGCGCAGGCGATGCCCACGCGCAGGCCCGTGAACGAGCCCGGGCCCTCGCTGACGGCCACCGCGGCGATGTCGGCCCTGGGCACGCCGGCCTCCGTGACAACTCGGTCTATGGCAGGCATGATGTCCCGGGCATGGCGAGCGCCTTCCGGGAACGTGTAAGCAGCCAGCAGTTCGTCTTCGTCGCAGAGGGCAACGCTGCCGACCTTCCCGCTTGTTTCGATTCCCAGCACGATCATTGTGGCTCCGCCCATGGCGGCGCGGGACTGGCGATGCGGTCGCGTTCCTT
>DAOVRD010000013.1 GCA_030628375.1 Planctomycetota bacterium | reverse complement strand
GTTCTCGCCACGGCGAGCAAGCCCGCCATAAGGCCGGCGGGCAGGCATGGTGAAGTCGAGGGGCTTGTCCCGAGCCCAGTCGAGGGGTGAGTTGCGCGAGTAAGACCTTGACGGTCTTCCTGGAGCGGCCTCAGGCGCCGGAATTTGGCTCTGCAAAGCATTGACACGGGCCGCTTCGCTCCATAGAATCTGCATGAAACCTACTGCACAGGTGAAAAGGTACCTGTTCGGCGGAGATGCGAAAGAGCACCACATCTCGACCGACACGAAAAGGCTGCTCAAAGGAGAGTAGTATGGCAGAGCCAAAGAGTAGGCATGGCTGTCTGACGGCGTGGTTGGTGCTGATGATCATCGCGAATTCTGCGACTGCGCTCATGTACCTATTGAGAAGTGACGTCATTCGCAGAGCGTTCCCCGATGCACCGGGATGGGCATCTCCCGTCCTGATTGTCCTTGCACTGTTCAACCTCGTCTGTGCCATTGCGTTGTTCCAGTGGAAGAAATGGGGATTCTGGGGGTTCTGCGCATCAAGTATCGTTGCGCTTGTCGTCAACCTCTCCATAGGCTTGGGAATTGGTCCTTCTCTCGTCGGTCTCATTGGAGTGGCGCTTCTGTATGGAGTCTTGCAGATTGGCAAAGAGAACAAGGGCTGGCCACAACTCGATTGATTGCCGAACCATCGTTCGCTCAGTGAGCAGCCTTTCAGGAGTCTCCCGCGGCATGGCACCGCGCTGAGACCTCCAAATGGAGGCGGGGCAGCGCCTCCATCGCGCTCGGCACGTCCAGCACGGACGGGAGGGTGTAGACGTTCTCGCCACGGCGAGCAAGCCTGCCCCGACCGCAGTCGAGGGGAGCGAACTCGAGGGCTGGATGGCGGTTTGAGGGGTTCGCGGCGTGGTCTTCTTCGGCCTACTGTCTCGGGCAAGAACGACGGCTTTCTGTTGCGAACTCGACCATCGGCCCGTGCTTCCGGCCACACGTCTCACGCTAACGAACGGCCACTGGCTGGTGCTGTTCGGCGGCTCCCGTCGGCAGCGTGCGAACGCTGGGGGTAACGAAGCGGCATCGCAGAGCGCCCGATTCATCCCTGCTGGCGGCGCCTGCGGGGCCGTAGTTCTTCTCATAGAAGGTCGGCGGCTCGTAGGTCCAGCCGCTGGCGAGCCGCTCCTCCTCTTTGCGGATCTTCCGCAGCAGGTATCGCCCGCCCACGGCGGCGGCAAGGCGCGACTTGAGGCCGAACTCAGCATAGAGGTCCCTCAGGACGGCAGACGTCTTCGCTCGCATCGCAGGGAGCCTGCGGTAGTAGAGCCGCACGGCTCCCATCAACGCAGAGGATGTGATGGCCATCTGTTGGGCTTCGTCTGCGTAGCGCCTCCGAACGCGCAGGTCCGCATGATTCTTGTATCGTTTCCAGCCGGCCAGAGTGGTCCGGACGACCCGCGCGATGCTCGGTCCGTTGAGTTCGAAGTCACGGTCAAATGCTCGGCGGATGAACTCGCCTTCCTGCCCGTCCTTGATGTGCGGGTGGCGGTGGCTGAACATCAACTGACCGTGGATGTCGCCCACGTGGTACTCGGCCTCGTCCTTCATCTCCCCTCGAGACGTCAGCTCGGCATGTAGCGGAGTGCCCGGGTTGGGCGTATAGAGCATGAACTGGTGGAAGTCGGTATCGTGACTGACGGCGTAGTCGATCACCTGATCCATGTTCTCCGGCGTGTGTTCTTCCAGCCCGATGATCGTCGAGCCGAGCACCCGGATTCCGTGCGATTGCAGCTCTGCAACCAGTGCGCGGGTGTCGATGCCGTGGAGCTTGGCATACTGGCTGTCTTCCCCCTCCAGGCCCATCCACACCCAGGAGACGCCCAGCCTTGCAAGCTGGTCGATGGTGTAGGAGCGCAACGCGTTGGCGGAGCTGAAGACGTAGAGCGACCATGCCTTGTCGTGTCGCTCCATCAGCTCCAGCACTCGCAGGACCCGCTTGCGGTGGAGCAGGAAGTTCTCGTCCATGACGAAGAAGGACCGAACGCTCAACGCTCTGGCGATCTGGCGCATGACGTCGAAGAGCTCGTCGCCGGTCTCGTAGAAGTTGATGAACTTGCCCTTGCCACCGAACATCGCCGAGGTCGAGCAGAAGTTGCATCCCACAGGACAGCCGACCGAGGGCACGAGAGTGGCCGCCACGTCGCCGGGCCTCTCCCTGAGGGCAAGTCCCACAGTGCGCGCCCCTATGCCGGAAAGGACCACCGGATGGCGGATGGGCCCGTCTTCCGCTTCGCCGAGGTACCGGCGGAACCACCGCACCCCTTCGCCCTTGACGATGCAGTCCGCGTCGATCCGGGCGTGCAGATCCGCCATATTGGCGATGTGTCCACCAATGATGATCGTGGCCTCGGGCAGGTGCTGACGCACCACGTCGCACATCTTTCGGACCTTGAGTAGGTTGGAGACGATGCTGCTGATCCCCACGACGTCATAGTGGTTGTCGCGGACCTCCTGGATGAACCGGTCCAACGTCGGGAAGTCCAGCAGCGTGCAGGGAGCTTCGATGTTCGCCTGGATGAGCATGAGACCCCAGCTTCGATGGAACATCCGCAACGAGAACGGCCCCTGAACCCGCGTGACCTGGTTGTGGTACAGCTCCATCGGGTTCATAACGCGGCTGCCGTATTCGTCGTCCTGCGCGTAAGGCCCGAACACGCTACTGAGCAGGACCCTGGCCGACGAACCAAGCGGATGCACCGCGTCGCCAATACAGGGGGACGCGGCTGTCTCACCTGGACGAGTTGGCATTTGTTTTGTCATCTGAATAGCGCCCGTCTCTTTTTCTGAGCCCGTGTGTCACTTCGCATGGCCACCAGGGCCGACCTGACCGATAAGCGCGCAGACCATGTTATGAGGTTTGGCTGGCTATTGCAACTTGCAGGGCGACACCGGCGACGCCGTCGCGCCGGGGCAAGAAATGGCCTATGCTGACGGTGGTCTGTCACACGGCCACGCACCTTCTGGCCGGGGCGGTGGCCACCAGGGGCCCGAGCAACGGCTCCCCCTCAGTTCCCCGATGCCGTCAGGCAGGCGGCTCAGAAAGTGCGCCTGGACCGTCTGTTGGCCTACGGCAGTGCCGTCAAACTGGCTTCGTCATCAACGTGAGGCGCCGGCCTGTTGCCGGTGGCCTTACAGGACCTTCTCCAGGAGGATCAGGTCCTCTCCTGCCAGAGGGCCAAACGTCACGGTCCTCTTGCCGACGGCCCGCATACCGCACCCCTCGTAGAAGGGGACGGCGTAGCGGGTCGTGGCGACGCTGACCTTGCCGTGTCCGGCTTCGTTGGCCGACTGTTCAGCGTACTGGAAAAGGGCCGCGCCGATGCCTTGCCGCTGCGACTCCGGCCGGACCCACAGTTCCTCAACGCTGTAGCCCGAAAGGGCGAGAAAGCCCTTGATCTGCCCACCCACGTCGGCGACGTGGCAGTTGAACCGCTCGCGCAGAGCAGCCGCGTGCTCGGTCCGACAGCGCTCCCGGAGGATGGCTTCAAGCTGCCGCTCGTTGATGACAGCCGCCTCGGCGATCTGCCGCCAACACAGCCCGACCAACTCGCTCACGGCCCGGTCGTCCGACTCCGTCATTGGCCTCACGTGGCTCAGGGCGACGTGCGTTCGCAGGTCCTTCCAGCTCTCGAAGCCGTGGTCCAGCGCCAGAGCGTGCTGAGCCTGCTGGAGGGAGACGTCCGCGGCGAGGATATTCTCGTCGGCGGCGCCTGAGAAGCGGTTGAGCAGCCGAAGCGCGGCGCAGCAGCGCAAGTCGCCTCGACGATGCGCGCGGAGCAGATCCTTGGCCTGATGCCTGAGCTGCTCCAGATTCGGACGGGGGGGAAGGTTGGGGGTCATGACGACCTCCTTTCCTCTACGCGCCTGAGGGCCTGCAATCACAGGCAGAAAGAAGGTCAGCAGCTTGTGTAGAAGGGAGATGAACTCGGTTCTTCCCGCAGGCCGGGAGGCGTTCTCCTGACGCCTACGGCCAGCATACATTCGAACGGCCCAGTTGTCAAGCAGTAGCCCATCCGAGTCAGGGAATGCCAACCACATCAGCGGCAGGCGCCTCGGGCTTCTCCAGCCTGCCCAGAGCGCAGTCGAGGGGAGCGAAGTCGAGGGGCTTGTCCCGCCTGCCCCGAGCACAGTCGAGGGGAGCGAAGTCGAGGGGTGAGTGGCGCAGCCTGCTCTCCTTCGCCGGGCTATGGCCCGCAAAGGCGGGTGGGTGCCGAAGGTGTGCCGCAGCGCGTGCAGGTCAACCGTCCGCCCGCCCTCGTCGCGCTAATCTTGATGTGTGGTTTGTGGTTCGGGTAACGTTTACTGCAGCAGTGGGGATCCTCCGGTGTGCAAGAAATGCGAGTATCCAGCGAATGTGTCGGACAAGACACCTACCAACTGCGCAAGGAACTGGAGGAGCTTCAGAGTTGAAATTGGCAGTTGTCAGGTCGAGGCGGCGTTGTATACGTTTCAGGTGGCCATTGCGCGTTCGCAATGCTGGTAGGCCCGATCCGCTTTCGTAGGGGCACGGCGCGCCGTGCCCTTACTTGACAACGCCGAAACGGCCCTACCCGGAAGTTCGGTGTTGAAGCTCCACTGGAGCGAAAGCACAATCGGCAGCGGGCGGAGGTGGAAGACCACAGTCAATAGGTTGGGGCAAGAGATGACCTGGCGCGGCCGTAATCGAGCCATTCACCCAAACACGGAGGAACACGCAAGTGGCAAAGACGAGTGAAGGACTGATCTCCAGGTTCATGGGCTTGAGGAAGGTGGTCATCGGCGCGCTTCTGATGGCCCTTGTCCCTTTTCTGGCCGGCTGTTACGGGCCCTTCCCGCTGACGCACATCGTCTACAAAGCTAACGGGACCATAGAGGACCGCGTCCTCAGACAGGTCGTGTTCTGGGTCCTCGTGATTGTGCCGGTGTACGGGGTTTCGATGCTTGTGGACGCCATCGCCTTCAACCTGATCGAGTTCTGGACTGGAGAGTCCATTGACATTAGCACGATAACTGATGAAGACGGGAACACCGCCGTTCTGGTGCCGTCCGATGACGGGCGCACAGCTTCTCTGACCGTGTCGAAGGATGGCCGGGTCGTTCAGGAGCTGCGTTTTGTACGGGTGTCCGATGCTGCCTGCAACGTCTACGACTCCAGTGGCCACCTGGTGGGCCGGGTAGTGCGGACCCCTTCTGGCGAACTGAGGTTGATGGATAGTCGGGAAGACACCGTGGCCGTCATCGGTCCCGGGCAGTTGGCCCAGGTTCTGGCCAGCCGTGGCGAGTAAGGAAACGACTCTGCGGCGCTTCCGTCACGTCGAGCAGGCTGGGGCTTGCCCTCCGTAGCCCTGAGTCTATCGAAGGGCGGAGGACGGGTCGGTGTAGACGTTCTCGCCACGCCGAGCAAGCATGGTGAGGTCGAGGGAGGAGTGGCGCCCTTCGACATGCTCAGGGCCGTGAGCCTGTCGATCGGTATGGCCACCCGGGTCGCGTGCGGAGCGGAATCGGGCTTGCCCCGGGGAGATTATGGCGTACAATAGGGCAGGCTGGGGGTCCGGTCCGAGATACCAGGGGGGGAATAGCGAATGACGATTGCGGTCACGTGCACCAACTGCGGGAAGGTGCTCAAGGTCAAGCCCGAACTGGCGGGCAAGAAGGGCAAGTGCCCCCGGGAGGCAGCACGGAGGGCGTGGTGGCTTTCTTTGGGGGCACGCCGCTGGCCGGCCCGCTAGTGCGTGACGAGCGCGGTCGCAGCAAGGATGTGCTCGTGCAGTATACGTGCGCACTGGTGTTCTCGGACGGCGAGGTCTGCGCAGCAGTCCGCGATACTACGCTCTGAGCGGCGGATGGGGAAGGGGACGGGGCGTGGGGATGCCGGGAAGATCACGAGTACGGGCTATCTGGTTTTCCAGCTCAGCAAGTAGAAGGGGGCCCAGGCTGGTGCTCTTTGGACAGGCAGGCCGCCGGCGCCGAGACGGACCTGACAGATAAACGGAGTTGAGCATGGATACCCCGCACGGAACGCAAATCGTGCTTCATCTCTACCGGGTGGCATGGTGGGCCTGCGCAGGAGAAGACGTTGTGAACTGCGATGTCTACGCCGTGGACTGCAGTGAGTCGGTGGTGCTTATCGATTCAGGGCGTGGTGGTCCATCCTTCACGGTGCTGAAAGCGAACCTGGAGTACTGGGGGTTGTGGGATCGCCTCAGTGTCTGCTTACTGACGCACCTGCATTGGGATCACGCTGGTGGCGCAGGCCAGCTCCAGTCCGAAGGCCTGCGCACATGGGCCGGACGCGGCGCAGCGGCATTTGGCAAGTATGAACAAGGTCGGGAGTACTTCGATGGCCAGGTTCCAAAGATCGACCGCGTGCTGGACGACGGCGAATCCTTCGATGTGGGCGAAGTGCGCTTCGAGGTGCTCGAAACGCCCGGTCACACCAGTACCTGCGTGACCTACATAGCCGACATCCACTCGGTGCGTTGCGCCTTTACGGGCGACCTGGTTATGCCAAACGGGACGATTGGCTATTCGGGCAGCTTCGACTTTGATGCAGAGAAGCTCATTGACAGCCTTCGTCGCCTGTCGCACCGGCAGTTCGACGCGTTGCTCACCGGTCACATGCTTCGCAGCAGTCAGCCGGAAGGGCTTTGGATGCGCGACGGCAAGGCCCACGTTCTCGAAACGCTCAAGGCAGGCTTGGATGGCAATTGGATCATCGTACAACAAGATTGACAATGTTTCTTGTGCCGATCCCTCACGGGGCGCATAGACTTCGGTGTAATACGTCCAGGCTTCACAGGAGTATCTGAATGCGCGTGGCGCCCAGCCAGAATACGGGGTTGCCGTTACGATGAACGAAGTACCTCTTGTTCTCGCTGACGGACGCCGGAAAACCGAAGAGGGAAGAGAAGAGATGACCACCAAGGCACGAAGGACTCGTGAGTCCTCCTACAGGATCAGGGGTTGCAAGGACGGCGTTTTCCTTGACTGGCAGGTCAAGCGGTATAGACTACGCGAGTGAATACAGTATGTGGTTTTCTGTCTGTGAAAGGTTGCTGAATGGTAAAATGGTTTTCCAAGTTCGTGCCCATCCCTGTTGCCGCGGTCCTTTTGCTCCTCATCCACGCTTCATGCGCCGAACAGAAGGCGAAGATGCCCGCTCCAGGCGAAATCATCGGCCAGCCGCCCCAATTGGACTACGATGATGCCAGCACAAAGGGCCAGTCCACAGTCACTGTCACCTTCCCCGATCACCCGGAGCTGAGCTGCGCAATCTGGTGCTATGAAGACAAATTGGGACAGCCGACGGCCTGGGAAAAGGACGGCGAAAAACTGATTTTCCAGCACCGGTCCGAGGAGTCCCCCAACCTGAAGGTGACCACCACCTTCACGCCGTGCCCGGATGGGGTCAGCCAAGTGGTCACGGTTGAGGGTGATTCCGAAGAAGAAACCCGCGCCATCAATCAAGTGAATCCATGCTTCCAGTTCAGAAAATCCGCTGCCTTCGGGCAAGCGCGCGGCGGGGAACTCGACTACGTCGCCGATTTTGTGGCACGCTGCTTCGTCTTCACGGATAAAGGGCTCACTCTGCTGAAAGATACTCAGCGATTCCCGTGTGCCATGAAACCCTCAAAGGAATCTGGAGACAGATTTTCGAAACGGGCCAACAGCGACCGGCCCTGGATCCAGTCGTACTCCCTTGCCTGGGAGAGACCTCTCGGACAGGGCGAGAAACGCGTTCCCGGCTGGAGCAGCGCCCGACTCACCTACCCGATCATGGGTGTGATCTCGCACGATGGCAAATATCTCGCAGCGGTTGCCTGGCCTGAGACGTGGCGCATGAACCAGCTTTGGCTGAGCTGCATTCATCCCTGGCCATGCCTTCTGACTGCCGACTATGACCCGGCAACTAAGAAGCGCGTGTCCCGCGGGAAACTGTACATCCTTCCCAATGATGCCGGGATGTTGTTGGAGCGTTTTGAGAAAGACTTCCCCAATTGGCGAGAGCTTGCCGAGCGGCCCACCCAATGGCCATGAATGGCCCCCGGGATCTGATACTCCAGTCGCGCTCGGCCAAGAACGCCCAACAGAGCCAACCGCCGAGATCGCAGAGGACGCGGAGAAAGCCAAGAAACCGGTCCACAACAGTTTGCTTCGGCTCTGCGCTCTCTGCGTCCTCGGCGGTGAATCCGTTTTGCCAGGGCCTCTAACTGTCCTTGGGGGAGGTGGGGCTTTCGGTGGCCTCCAATACCAGCAGCGCATCTTCCCAGCCGTCGGGAGTCGAGAAGGACCTCTGGCCCGAATTCGGAAAAGTGCCGGCGGGCGCCGCATCACCGGTCTTTGGGTTGACCCAGAAGGCGCTCACGCCGGCGGCGGCCATCTTGTCCATGTTGACGGAGAAAGAGGCCTTCTCAGCCAGGTAGATCATGGCCCACTGGCCGTCCCGGTGGCGGGCCGCCAGGCAAAGCACCTCCCCGGCCGTCTGGCCCCCGGAGGCAAACACCGATTGATCGGGGACCAGCAGCCACCACTCGCATCGGGCCAGGAAGATCCTCTTCATGATGCCCAGTTGAACGGCGCCCGGCGCATCCAGGGCCTCCTTCCACGTCGGCAGCACCCGCCAGCTGTCGTTGTGCCCGTAGGTATGGTGCGCGCCGGCGAGGTAGGAATAGTAGGCCTGCCGGCGAATCCACAGGGGCGTGACCTCGAAGCCGTACTCCGAGCCCGCTTCGTATGCCCCTTCGGCCATGAGGACCGGCTTGACGGGCTTCAGGCCATAGTCGTTGGTCACCATGGGGTAGATGAGCTTCACGTCCTTCCACGTCTGCATCGAGTTGAAATCCAGCCAGTCCTCCTCGTGGATGAAGCTGGACGAATACGGGGAGGGATCGGGCTTGAAGGTGATCAGGTGCCGGCCTTCGTCCCCCTCGCGCAGCCCGGCGGCCAGCTCGCGCAGGACGGGCACGAACTCCTCCTTGGCCTGGGGCGTCATGGACCAGACGATGTGGGGCACGTTCTTGTACCGCTCAGCCAGCCACCTGGCCCAGGGCCGGGCCTTCTCCAGTGTGATGCAATTGCGGTATCGCTGATGATACATGGTCATCGAAATGGCCAGGTTGTTATCGCCGGCGATTTTGAGTACCGCGTCAACGTTCTTGAAATACTCCTCGTTGGGCGTCAGCGGGTCGTCATTGATCCAGGGCTTCGCGCCGTGGACGTTCGCCGCCGTGCCGTCGCCGACTCCGAGGAGCATGACCTGGACGAACTCGATGCCGTTGGCGGCGCTCCTCTCCAGGATGATCCTGGCCTCGTCCAGGCTGTATTCCCGGAAGAGCTGCCACTGCGTGGTGCCCAACCAGAACACGGGGTCGCCGTTGCGATCAACGAAGTACCTCTTGTTCTCACTGACGGCGACGGGAAAGGCCGTCTTCTGAGCCAGCGCGGGTGAACCGGCAGCCAACAGCGCCCCCAGCACCGACACCACGTTCTTCGCGGGTGTGTCCATGGTCTTACCATCCCTTCAGGAATCGTTGACGGGACAGTCTGATCTTACCTCCGTCCCAGCTCCGGCGGATGGCAATTATACACTAGCCCCCGTCCGCGGTCCCGGTCAGGGAGCGAGTATCCCATCTTCCGAACGGGCGCAATTCAGTGGTAGAATGTCAGCTTCCCAAGCGGGCCGTCGTCCCGCCCCTGCGGGATCGCCCGCGCCATCTCCCACCTGCCAACAGTTTGGCCCTCCGACCCGTCCGCCGTAGCTTCAGCGGAGGTGCAAGCCCTTGGCTGCCGTAGTCCGGGGGGGCGTAGCTGGCTCGGCGAAGGAGGATGCCAGCAGTCGACAGCGTCCGGGGGAGGTCTGGGTGAAACAGTGGATGGAGTTCTGGATGAAGTGCCCGGCCGCCGGGGCGACTCCTAGCGGCAACGGCATTGACGGAACGCCCGAGAGCCCACTACAATCGGGACAGGCCTCATAGCGCTCTGGGGTATCGGTCTCCGGCAGTGAGAGGATGATCCATGTCACGAAGTCAGGCAAGAGGTACCACCGAGGAACTTGCCGGTGTTCGAGCAGAAGTAAGATACCAAGCGCTCTGTCTGAGGCGAAGAAATTGGGCTACACACCGCGGAACGTATGCGAGGCGCCACAGTGGGGACCATAGTCTGTTAGAGTAGAGGAGCCATACGATGTCGCCTGACTATGAAGCATGGGCTCACGCAGTGATTATGCCGGCACTCGACAGGATCACAGCCCCGGCAGCTGTGCAGGAGTATCGGGCGGTATTCTTCATGCCCTTGCCATTCTGGGTCTGCTTCCGTGAGCGGACGAAGTTCCGCCAGCAGAGCGGCACCCATCGTCTCGGCGTCGTGTTCGACAACAGGTCGGCACTCCTGATGCGGATGATGCACTTCAAGGACGGCCCGCCCCGCTGGCAGTACTTGGTCGTGCCGCGCGAGCAAGTAGCCGGCCAGGTGCCCACGCTGATGGAGCCACAGATCACGAACACGGAAGTAGCAAATGTGGAGGTCCGAGTTATCGACCACAACACTCTTGCCGTCGTGATCGTGCGGAACGCCTGGACTTCGGCCGAGGCCATCCAGCAGTTCATACATACTCGGTGGGACTTGGCCGTGCGCGCCTTGAACCTGGCGATTGACAGATATCGCCAACTGCTTCCGGCCGAGCTCCTGGACCATGGTCCTCCCTCTTACAGCCTTGCTCGCCATGGCCCTCTGGCTGTCTCAGTGGAGGCGTTGTGTGGGCAAGCCAAAGCCGAATCTTGGGGCCGTTGGTGCAATGGTATGGTGGTGAGCGTCCCGCGCGGTGCGACCACTCCACCTTTCGAGGCGTACGATCTCCCTAACTCCTTTATGGACGTCAACATAGAACGAACGAGACCAGACATTGCGCTTAGCCTGCTCGGTGAGGCTTTCGCTGCGCTTTCCGGCAGAGATGGACGGTCGGCTGTCGTGAAGTGCCACAGCGCTGTGGAAGTGGAGGCCAGGCACTGCGTAGGTCAGCTCCTATCAGATGCGCTAAGCGACGGAATTCAAGATGAAGACCAAAGGCGCGCTTTCGTTCACCGGTATCTTGACCGGAAAGCGAACAAGGAGTTGGTTACGGTCGAGCTTGAATCCCTGGTGGGGAAGAACTTGAGCAAGGATGCCCCCAGGCTGTGGGCTCAACTCCACCAGCTTGTCGAACTCCGCAACGCTGTAGTGCATGACGGTGCGAGCCCGACCTTTGAGGGCGCCAGAATGGCGTGCCGTGCAGGCAGGCAGGTACTCACGTGGTTAAGGCAAATTGCGGGGGAGTTGGGCCCTTCACTCTCGATCGGCACCAGCCCGCACGACCTGACCGTACAAGCGTGGGGATTCGTGCTTTCCGTTGCCCGGCCTTGTGGCGGGAGTAGCGGCGAACAGCCGAGCCGGTCATAATCATGCCCGGGCGAGAGCCGCTCAGAAGGGCCGGCAAGACATCCAGTGCGCCGGCCACGCCTGCCTGTGCGTGGCAGGCAGACAGGTCCAGCAGCTTCAGATGCGCAGTCGCTTGACGGAGCCGGCGGCCTGTAATCTACTGTGGGCCAAGCGACCTTCTGAAGGGAGTGGGAAACATGCTAATCGACGTCCACGTTCACGCCAGCCGGGTCGTGGGGCCGACGCGCCCCAACGGGACCAGGTACCCCACGCCGACCGAGCTCCTGGCGATGATGGACGCGGCCGGCATTGACCGGGCCGTCCTGCTGAGTTCAGTCAGCCCCGAGTGCGCGTCCTCCCGCGTCACCCCCGAGGATGTGCTGGAGGTCTGCGCGGCGCACCCGAACCGCCTCATCCCGTTCGCTAACGTTGATCCCCGCATGGTGGACAACTCGCCGCAGAGCGACTTCACGGGCCTTCTCCAGCATTACAGGGACGCCGGATGCAGGGGGATCGGCGAGTATACTCCCAACCTGCCGTTCGACGACCCGCTGAACATGAACGTGTTCAAACACGTTGAGGAGGCGGGATTTCCGCTCACCTTCCACGTTGCGCCGCGAGTCGGCGGCTTCTACGGGTGCGCTGACGAGCTGGGTCTGCCCCGGCTGGAACGGGTGCTCAAGACATGTCCCAACCTCGTTATGCTCGGCCACTCGCAACCTTTCTGGTCCGAGATCGGCGACGACGTCACCGAGGACGACAGGAATGGCTACCCGAAAGGTCCGGTGAAGCCCGGCCGTGTGGTTCACCTCATGCGGGACTACCCCAACCTTTGCGCCGACCTGTCGGCCGAAAGCGGCCATAACGCCATCAGCAGGGACCCTGAGTTCGGCTGCCGGTTCATGGAGGAGTTCCAGGACCGCCTGTACTTCGGCACCGACATCGCGAACGTTGGGCAGGAGCTTCCCATCGTGGGCTACTTCCGAAACCTGGAGCAGGAGGGACGGATATCCAGGTCCGCCTACGAGAAGATCACCTGGCGCAACGCCGTGGCGCTGCTGGACCTGGAGCCGGCAGGGGCTGACTCAGACGAATCCCCCATGTAGCGCAGCCGCCCTCGGCTGCGGCAGATGGGAATGGCCGGAACTCAGGCGAGGGCGCCTGAGCTACATGGCGCCTGTGCCACAGAGATAGGGCAGTCTGGAACGCTCAGGCATTGAGTATTCCGGAAGCTGTTTGTTTTTCAACAGGCTGTCAGCCAGGCCCCGCGCCATGGGCGCCGGTCTCGGCTTCGTCGGCCAGCGGCGGACGGACGAAGTTGCAGTGGTGATGATCGGCGTCGTTCGGATCCGGAGGGTAATGGTATATCTCGATGAGTTCCCGCATGGCCAACTGGGCCGCTTCGCAGTCGCGCAGGACGTCCCGCCAGCGCTCATTCCACCGCGCCTCGGGCCACGGTCCCGGCCCGGCCAGCCGATAGCGCTCGCGATCCAGCAGCGTTCTCAGGAAGAGAATCCGCCAGCGCCAGCTTCTGCGGGCACGGTCGGGAAGCCGTGCGTCGACCTGCCCGGCCAGCTCGTAGGCCTCCTCTGCTTCTGCCAGGTTCGCCCGGCTGTGCAGAGCCGCCTTCGTGTGGTTCGACTCGATCAGCTCAACGATCCGAAGCACGTCGTCCGCCACGCGTGGCGAGAACTCATAGGCGGCGTACTGTCGCAGGGTCTGCTCGGCCGTCTGATCCGCGTCCCAGAAGAACTGGCTGTAGATGACCTTGTTGATGTCCTCGAAGATGCCCTCCGAGTAAGGAAAGCCGCCGTCCAGGGCGTGACGGACCTGGTTCCAGATGCGCTGGAATCGTCGTGGCAGCGGCGTGGCGCCCAAGCCGCCCCACGGCCCGAGCCCCCACATGCTGATCTCCGGGAAGTCGATGAGCGGCTTGCCGCCCGGCACGCCGTGTTCCAGGGGATAGCGCGGGAAATCCTCGTGTGAGGCCGCCATGATGTAGTCAACCCAATCCCCATCGGCGGCCAGGGCGCGGGACAGGCCCTCCCACTCGCCTTGGGGCGGCGTATCGAAGGTCCAGGTCGAGAGGATGGCCTTCAGGTTGGGGAAGTATTGCCGGGCAAGCGCGGCACGCTCGCGGGAGCACCGCAGATAGCCGTTGGCCCCCCAGGGGGCGCATTTGGGGCATCCACAGCCGCCTTCGTCGTATGGCCAGAAGAGCACAAAATCGATGCCCACATCCGAGAGCAGTTCGAAGAGCTGCCGACGGATGGACAGCAGAAGCTCCAACGCCTCCGGGTTGCTCGGGCACAGCGTGTTGCCCAGGTTGCCGTGCTTGTGGAGTGGGTCGTCCACCGGCACCGCACGAAGGTGGTCTGGCGAGTCCTGGAACCCCACGTTGCTGCCCGAGAGGCACGTCTGCAGCCCCGTCTGCCTGGCGGCGGAGAAGATGCCATGGAGCTGGCGGATGCCTGCCCCGGTGCGCGGGTCGTCCCAGCCCTTCAGGTCGATGATCGGGAAGATGGTGTCGATGGCGTTGATGCCCCAGAGGGCGAGGTCCTCCGTGTAGCGCAGGATCTCCTGATGCGGAGCCATGTGGTACCAGTTGAAGAAGTGCATCGCGTAGTACATCCCACGGAGCGACGCCCGCGGGGCCGAGCGCACCCGCAGCCGGGTCGGAACGAAGCCCTTCTCATAGGACGATTCGCGCAGCAGCCGGCCGGCACCGTACAGCGCGCCGCGCCAGTCGCCGCCGGCGATCCGCACGCCACCGGGGGCGTCCTCAATGGCATATGCTTCTCTGCCAAGCGCCGGCCGGATCGCAAGCTCGATCTGCGGAACCGCGCGACCTGCGGGCACGCCGCCGTCGCAGCGCTCCTCAACCCTCGCCACCAGGATCGAGGCGATGCGCCCCAGGTCCGGCTCCGCCCCCTGCCGGGCGGGCCTGACGGGCTTCTGCCACGTAATGTCTGCCCAGGGAGTCTGTATGGTAAAGCGGATGTCGTTTCTCACGGGCCACCCCGGCAATCTGGACACGGAACCACCTCACCGCCAAACGAACCGCGCACCATCATAGAACCAGCCCGTGCCCTGGTCAATCCTACAAAGCCGCTACTGGCTGATCCGGATCGCCCGCCACGTCGAGCAGCCTGGCGCCTGTGTAGACGTTCTCGCCACGGCGAGCAAGCCCGCCATAAGGCCGGCGGACAAGCATGGTGAGGTCCAGCGACCTGTCCCCCCTGTCTCGAGCGCAGTCGAGGCGGGAGCCTGCGCCTCTGCAATGCCGCCGTCGGAAGCGGTATACTGGCGCTGATTTGTGCTGCGATAGCGATGTGCGTCCGGACGCCCCGGAATACTGCCTGGTGCTTTCTGCGGGAGGACGCAAATGGCCGTTACTGTCTACCCTAAGGGAACGACGATCTACAAGCCGGAGTTGTGCTGCAACGGCTATACGGTGATTCTGCTGCCAGGGGAAGGCGGCCCGGACGTGGCGCTCGTTGACATGAACGGCAACGAGGTCCACCGCTGGAAGATGGAAGTGCCCCGGGCCAAGGGCGCCATACCCCGCGCACGGCTGCTGGCGGACGGCCACCTGCTCGTGCTCAGGAGCATCTGGGACAGAGTTGACGGATACGCGCAACAGTACGACTGGGACGGCGCCCTTGTCTGGGAGTACGCGCCGCCCGGGGAGCTGTGGCCCCACCACGACATCTTCCGAAAGGACAACGGTAACACGCTGCTGATCTGCCGGGAGAGCGTCCCTGAGCAGATCCGACAGAAAGCCAGGGAACCCGAGCGCCGCAGGACGCTCTACGCTGACGTCATCCAGGAGCTGAACCCGGCCAGTGAAGTCGTGTGGGAATGGCATCAGTATGAACATATTGACATAGAGCGCCGCATTCAGGTGCCCGCCGGTGTTGACTGGCGGGCCGGTCCCGAGAATGACACCATCGTTGACTGGACCCACACCAACACCGTCCAGGCGATACCGGAGAATCGCTGGTACGATGCCGGCGACAAGCGCTTCAAGCCGGGCAACGTGCTGCTGAGCCTCCGCCAACTGGACGTGGTGCTCCTGGTGGATCGCGATGCGAAAGAGATCGTCTGGGAATACACCGGCGACTACAAGGGAGGCATGTCGGGCCAGCACGACTCTCACATGATCGAGAAGGGCCTGCCAGGAGAGGGCAACGTTCTGATCTTCGACAACGGCGCCTCTCCGACCACGAACGCGGCTCACTGCGGCTGTTCGTACATCCTGGAGGTTGATCCGACCACGGACGAGGTCGTCTGGGTTTACGACAGGGCCGAGGAGTTTCACAGCAGCTTCACGTCCAGTTGCCAGCGGCTGCCGAACGGCAACACCCTCATACTGGAATCAGCGCACGGACGCGTCTTCGAAGTTACGCACGAAGGGGAAACCGTCTGGGAGCATGTTTTCGGCGAAGGCGCGGCGGTGCAGCGCGCCTATCGCTACGGATACGATTTCTGCCCGCAGACGGCGGCCCTTGGCAGTCCGGAAGAGCGGCCCGTTATCCCCCGATGAAGGCGCTGTAGATCGTGCCGCATGTAGCTCAGGCGCCCCCGCCTGAGTTCCGGCCATTCCCATCTGCCGCAGCCGAGGGCGGCTGCGCTACATTCGTATTCGACGTAGCCCCTTGTAGATCAGGCGCCCTCGCCTGAGTTCCGGCCATTCCCATCTGCCGCAGCCGAGGGCGGCTGCACCACATTCGTATTGGACGTAGCCCCTTGTAGCTCAGGCGCCCTCGCCTGAGTTTCGGCTGAGAGGGCGGCTGAGCCACATTTCTCAACGGCCGGCTACGGTTTGGCAGCCGGGGCCCCGGCGCCTCCCTCAATCACGACGCGTCGGAGCGCGTCCAGGTACCGACCCTCGCGGTCGCCTCTGGTAGGGGCGAGGTAGCCGCCCTCGCCGTACTCGTTCCATGCGTAGACCATGACGATCCGCTCGGCGGGGGAGCTGTCCGGATGAGCGTCCATCCAGGCGATGGCGTTGCCGACGTGGGCCGCGAACTGCTCCGGCGTGGCGTCGGGAAAGTACCAGCCGGGTTTCTGATTCAGGCCCGCCGGCCCCTCCCAGGGCCGCTTGTCCCAACCCGCTATGATGACGGGCATGTACGGCTGTGTGGGCGTGCCTTCCCAGCGGTCCTCGTGACACTTCGCAAGTTCCGAATAGGGATGCTCCTCCGAACCGGCCGTGTAGCCGGGGACGAGGTTGTAGTGGGTTCTGAGCGTGTAGCCCATCTCCGGCAGGCCCGGGCCGCAGGCCGCCATGGCCACGCCGGGCAGGCCGGCTTTGCGCACGGCCTCCTGCAAATGGGCGAAGCCTTCCTTGTCGCCGCCCCGGGGGTCGAACACTATGATCAAGGGCTTCCCGCCCACGGTCATGTACCGGGGATGTTTCAGGTAGGGAATCCAGAAATCAGCGCCTTGCTTCCAGGCTTCCGTTCCCTTGATCTCGAAGCCGGCGTGGTTGGCCAGCATCAGGCAGAACTTCATGCGGCCGTTGTTGTTGGCCTGCATGAAGAGCTCCATGGCGGCGTGTTTGGGATCGTTCTTGATGGCCTCCACGTTGATGGGGCCGCCGTTGTCATGCCAGTACCAGCAGAACGAGAAGAAGCCGATGCCGCCGTCCGCTGCCGCGTCGATCTGGCGTTCCATGACCTCCATCGAGTTGTCCCGCCAGCCCCAGACCGGCTCGCGTTCGGAGAACTCCTCGACCATCCTCCTGGTTAGCATGAGAGGAGCGTTGCGTGCCCAGGCCTCGTCGGCGTCATCCGCCCGGCGGTTCCGCCCGGCCCACCCGTCGAAGTAGTAAGCGCCTACCATCGTACTCGAACGCCCCCATGTCCACATGCGCTTGGGGAATGTCTGCTCGGCCGTCAACGATCCTGGCTGTCCCCTCGATGTCGACCGTCAGGCCCTCCGGGACCAGTTCGTTGTTACCCATATCGATGCATGCCGAGGAAGCTGTCAGATGAAAATCGCCGCGCTCAAGGCTTGCAAACCCAGGGTCAGCGTCGACGTTGCCGACACCAAACCAGCCACCCTGGACGTCACAATAAGTAACCGCAATGTCACCCTGGCCTTCAATGGGGGTGCTATTCCCCCACAGTATCGAATTAGTTATCGTTACTTTTGCCCGGCCAACGGCGTTGTAAACTCCGCCGCCCCTAGCAGCCCAATTGTTCACCACAGTGCTGCAGGCAATCTTGAGGCGCTGACTTCCTGTCCAGCTCTCCCCATTGAAAACACCACCGCCTTTCTTAGCCTTATTGCCGCTTATAAGGCTTGAAGCCACAGTAACACGGGATTCGTTCCTGACACCTCCGCCGTTTCGGCCAGAGGAGTTGCCCGTTATAGCAGTAGTCTCCACGTTCAAGTCCGTTAAGCACCAGATACCGCCCCCGTCGAGGGACGACGAATTGCCACCTATTACGCTCGAAGTGATATTCACGGAGCCATATAGACTGTGCAGCCCAGCGCCCTCTCCCCCCGCAGAGTTGCCAACGATTCTGCAGGAATGGATGACGACGGGAACACCACCGCTCCGAATACCGCCGCCGTCTTGCTGTGCCAAATTGCGGCTGATGGTGCTGGAAGTCAAAGTCGACTTGCTGGAATTATGAGAATCAGTCCAGATTCCGCCACCCTTACGTGCAGAGTTACCGTCGATGGTGCTTGAGTGGACGTCCATTTCAAGGCCACGATCACAAATCCCGCCGCCCCAAACAGCGGCACTGTTATGGCTAATCGTCGTTGAACTTACGTGCAGCCTCCTGCGGTTGTAGATACCGCCGCCGTGCCCCGACCTATCGCTGGCCGATTGATTCCCCGTTATGAGGCACGAGCGGACGGTTAGGTCTCCACCGTTGTATACCCCGCCCCCGCCCTTTGGAGCCAAATTGCCCGAGACCGTGCAGCATTCGATTTCGATTGTCCCGCCGGCGACGTAAACGCCGCCTCCGGACGCGCTCAGCGCGGGTCCGGTTTTGGTCGCGAGGCCGCTCTTGATAACGAGACCGCTCAGCAGGACCTTGGTTGCTTCCCTCGCGATGTAAAAACATCGGACGTCCGGTCTACCATCCCCGTTCACGTCCCCTGTAACGACAGTCCGGTACTTCACGTCTTCTCGATCTTCCGCACGCTCGTACGCCCTATCTGACCAATCGTCTGCATTGTAGCCTCCCAAGATGCTCGTATACTGATCGTTCTCGTCCAGCACAATACGGTCCGCATATGTGCCAGCGGCAACGTGGATCGCCACGGGACGCGTCTCTGTTCCCGAAGAGTGATCCAATGCATACTGGATGGACTTATACGGCAGGCTTGTCGTTCCGCGGCCGGGAGCATCCGCCGCATTGGCATCGCCAACACTCACATAAACATCCACAAAGAAGTCCGCATCCGGCTGGCGGCGTGGAGCCGCCAGTTCGCCGGCCTGCTCCCATGCCCTCCGAACTGGCGTCGTGACGGCCAACTCATGCCTCCCCTCGCCGGAGTCAGCGCGGGCGAACTCCCACTGACGTTCCCCTGCGCCTGCCCGTGCCGAAGTGCGATCGGCACCCGGATCGAAGCGAACCTCGATCAGCTTGACTTCCGATGGCTCGAACCAGCCGGTGATGTCCTTGCCGCCCGGGCCGAATGGCAGTCCGGACAGATCGGGCGCCGTGATGGCCATGCCCTGCCCGCGGATCTCCGCCAGAAGGGCCAGCCGGTCTGGGTCCCAGCCCCGTGCCCACCAGCTCAGCTCGGTGGTCTTCTCCTCGGTGTGGACGAAGACGCGCGGAGGGCGGTGCCACTCCCGCGCCGACGTGCGGACGGCGTAGCTGACCGGGATGCTCGCCGAGACCGTCCCGTCCGGCGCCTCGGCGAAGACGCGCACCTGGCCGGCACCGGACGCTTCGAGCATGGCCGCGAGTACCGGGTCCGCCAGGTTGACCTGGTAGACGCCCTCTCCTACGCGGTCCAGCAGGTAGCGGGCCCTCGCGTCCAGACTGCGCGCCAGCCAGAGCGACCGGACTTTCCCGTCCACCGGCGCGGTTAGAATCGCATTCTCCCCGTCTGGCAACGGCAGCCGGACCTGCCGTGGCACATCGGTGAGCCTGACATTCACTTCCTCCGCTGCGGTCGCGACTGCAATGGACAACAACCCCAGAACAGCGATCCAGTTTCGCATAGCTACCTCCCTGCTGAAACACGCCTACGGGCCGGGCGCATTATACCACGAAGGAATGGCGCCGGGTGCCGGAGGGGTTGATATCCAGGTCGGCCTACGAGAATATCGCCTGGCGCAACGCCGTGAAGCTGCTCGGGCTATAGGCGCTCGGTCCCCGGCGGCATGACGGGCGGGCCGCCGCGCTCTTCGGCGATCCGGCGGCGGTTGTAGGCGATCCAGGTGTTCAGCGTCATGATGTCCTCGGTCTCCAGGAAGCGGCCGATGGGCATCTCGGGGTCGCTGGACGTCATCAGGCAGGAGCCCTCCGCGTTGTGCCAGTTCCAGTCGATGGCGTCGCCGTACTTCTCCTTCACCTCCCCGGCGCGCTCCCAGAGGTACGTCGAGGCCACGACGCGGTAGTCCAGGTCGACGCGGGCGACGGCCACCTCCCGGTTCTCCGAGGACTGGGCGATGATGCGTCCCTGCGGATCCACGATGACCGAGGGCGGACGCATGACGGAACTTGCGACGTAATACTGATAGCGGTACGCGTGCGAGATCATCAGGGGGACGGTGGGCGAGGCCGAGGGGAAGATCACCAGCTCGGCTTCCTGGGCCGCAAGGGCCTCCCAGCCGTCGTCGAAGACTACGTCCCAGCATATCTGGATGCCCACGCGGCCGAAGTCCGTCTCGAAGAGGGGGAACTCGCGGCCGGGCGTCTGCCCGCCCTCGACCGAGTCGTCGGGCAGGACGACGGGGAAGACCTTGTGGTAGACGCCGACCGGCTCGCCCGTGCGGTCCAGCAGGACGGCCGAGTTGTGGACCCCGTCGCCGTCGCGCACGTACATGGGCACGACGACGTAGCTGCCGTGGGCGCGCGCCCGCTCGGCGAGGGCGGTGACGGTGCGGCCGTCCAGGTCCTCGGCGGTCTCGAAGGGCTTGCTGCCGGGAGGCAGGGCGAAGTGTTCCGGCAGGGCCATGATGTCCGGGCTCCAGCCCTGCCGCTCGGCCTCGCGGGCCATCTCGTCTATCAGCTCCAGTCCGTTGGCCAGGAGCACGTCGGCGTCCCCCGCGTCGCGGATGGACAGCGTGCAAGTGGCGATCACGGCGTGCCTCGGTCCGGCCTTGCGCACGGTCATGGCGTCCTCTCCCTTCCTGCGCGCGAGGTGGCGCGCGCGTTCACGTCTCAATGCAGCCGCTGCCGGGCGCCGGATGCTTTCACCTTGGCTCCGCGCGGCGGAAGTCAGCCTCGCTTGCGGTCTTGCAGCGTTCGTGCTTGCGTTCTCTGACGAGCCAGACGACGAGCGACGTCAGCATACAGAAACTGCTTGCCACTGCGAACGCCTGGAACACTCGCCCAGGAATGCCCATGCCTACTGCCGCTTTGTACGGTTCGGAGGGAACACGGTACCACAAGATGAAACGGGGCAAACCCCAAGACGGCAGCGTGTAAGTGAACAGGTCAAGCCACCAGATACTCAGCCCGATAAGAGCGAGGCGAGGGGTCCCCCGCCATCGCCGAGCCCATAGAGCCACCGAGGCCACCGCAGCGACGAGCCAGGTGCTCAATGACCCGGCGAGCATATGCAGATACCATCCCGTCAACGTCTGAATCCCCTCGACGCCGCATGTGCCAAAACGAGTGGGCCACCCCGTCCAAGCAACGCGCGGCCAGAAGGTGACTCCAAGGACTTGGACGTAGATGATCCTGCCTCCGGCCAGAATTCCTGTGAGACCGTGTCCGACCAGCTCGTGCCAGATGGTGCCCAGTGGGACGCAAAGAGCCACTACAGCGATGTAGGGCAGAGCGCCCTTCGCTGCTATCAGTATTCGGCGACCGGCTCCCAAGTGAAAAGCACTCCCGTCTGCTGCGGTCCGTAACCCCCAAGTGCAACGCCCGCGCCGGCCTATTGCATCTGGCGGATACGCACCTCGATGTCCTTCTCGCCGGCCAGCAGCACCGTCAACTCCGACGTGTCGGTCTGACCGTAGCGATAGGGATAAAGAATCTTCGGCCGGCAGATTCCGAGCCGGCCTCAGGTCAGCCAATGACCCAGATTCACGAGGAGCCAGAACGAGGCGGCCACGATCAGAAGAATCCCAATAAGCAAGCCCAGATTCAAACACGCAGCTACGACCGTCATTCGGCTGGGGCGTCGCGACGCCTTGCGTGCAGCGCGCCATTCCACCAGTGCCAGGACAGTCCCAATCGCCAAGAGGATAGGCACGGTTGCCAGACAGAGAAGGGCAAGGAATGCAAGCGGGTCATGAAGGCGCCCGTCGAGTTTAATGCCGTATAACCCACCCCCAGGAAGGAAAACAGGGCCGACTATATCCATGATCAAAATGGCCGCGGCAATTACGAACAGGATGAGGCTTGCCCTGGCGCGTCTGCCGGAGGATCGGGAATGCGGCTCGTGTCGGGGTTCGTCAGACATCGCTTCAGCCGCTTTCACGCATGAGCATCATGGGCCGACAATGATTAGGCCGGCTGGATAGACCGTGCCCCGGACCACGCGTCGCCGCACTCGACAGGCGAATCGTAGACGCCCGTCGCCTTCTCCGTCAAGTTGCCGAGCCGTGCGGACATCGCCCTTCCTCATCGCGGTTCCGCCCACGCCCGCCTATTGCATCTGGCGGATACGCACCTCGATGTCCTTCTCGCCGGCCAGCAACTCCGTCAACTCCGACGTGTCGGTCTGACCGTAGTGATAGGGATAAAGAATCTTGGGCCGGAATGCCTTCGCCGCGTCCGCCACCATCTCCGGCGTCATGGTGTAAGGCAAGTTCATCGGCAGGAAGGCCACGTCTATGCCTTCCAGCGCCTTCATCTCCGGCGTGTTCTCCGTGTCGGCGGCCACGTAGACGCGCTTGTCGCCGAAGGTGATGATGTAGCCGTTCCCGTCTCCGCGCGGATGGAAGGGCTGGCCCGAAGGGCGCTTGTGGACGATGTTGTAGGCCGGCACCGCCTGGATTGTCAGTCCCCCGACCGTGCGGGCATCCCCGTTCACCATCACGATTCCGCCCGTGACGGCTGAGGCGCACTTCTCAGTCAACACCACGGCCGTATCTTCCTTGCGCACCTTGCCGATGGCTTCCGGGTCCAGATGGTCCCCGTGTTCGTGCGTAATCAGAATGATGTCGCCTTTGGGCATCTGGCCGTAGTCCGCCTCGGCCGAGACGGGGTCAACGTGGATGACTTTCCCCCCGAACGTGAACATCAGCGTCCCATGGCCGACAAGCGTGATCTTCAGCTCGCCGGCGGACGTCTCGATAAGGTCCTCCTCAAACATCGTGTCCCTCCCGCTGTATTGGGCGCTTCCCGCGCAGGCTGAAAGCGTTAGAACGAGCGCACAGAACGCGCTCAGCACAAGAATCCTCATAGGCGTTCCCTCCGCTGATGGCACACGCCTGCAATATAGCGCATTGATCGGATGGCCGCCAGTTGACGTGGAGGATCCGGGTCCGGCCCCGGCGCCATGTGCGCCGCTCTCGGCGGCATGGCGGCCTCCGCCGGGCCTGCGCTGAATGAGGGGATGGAGGCATGCGGACGGTCCACTGATCCCGCCGGCTCGCTTCACGTTGAAACTGATCTCGGCCTCGCTTAGCATCCCTTGCGCCCGCGGGCGGCCCGTGGTTGACTCAGTTGCATGATGCGATAGAGAAGGGGAAGCCCATGAAGGCGATCACCCTCAGCCAAGTAGAGACGTGGGCGCCGCATCCCGCTGCGATGCCCGTTACTTCCAAGACCCGAAGCGGCAGGTTCGTCATCAAGGCGAACGGCACGCGGACCTGCTGCGGTGGATGGCAGTTCGTCTTCACCGGCGTCCGCGCAGGGCAGGGATACCGGTTTCGCACAAGCGTTCGGCATGAGGACCTTGAAAACCCGGCAGATCGCATGCAGGCCATCGTGTGCTGGGGGAAGTGGGAGCCGGATCAGACCGCGCCAAGAGGCGCGGCGTGGAATTACCTGCTGCCCAGGGCTGCGTCGCAGAAGTCCGTGGACTTTGAGTGCGTGTGCAAGGCGCCTAAGGGGGCGAAGTGCCTTACGCTTCGCTACATCTTCAGATGGTCAACGCGAGGCCTGTCTCGCTGGGCGGCGCCCGAGATCGAGCTTGCGGAGGTCGCGGACAGACAGCCCGTCAAGGTCTGCGTGGTCACTGCCACGCCGCAGACGCGGGAGCGGATCCGGATTCTGCCCCTTTCGGAGGGTCTGGGACTGCCTGATGACATCGCCGAAGCTGTGGACCTGTGGGCCAGCCTGGCGCGCGCCGCCTGCCGCAGGCGGCCCCACCTCATCGTGACGCCCGAGCTGATAATACGCGGCGAGGATCACGGGAAAGGTGCCGTCGAGGTGCCCGGTCCGGCGACGGCGCCATTCGAGAAGATAGCCCGCGATCACAACGTGCACATCGTGGTGGGCATGCAGGAACGCAACGGCGACGCCGTTCACAACAGCGCCGTGCTGTTCTCCCCGGAGAAGGGCGTGCAGGGAGTCTACCGGAAGGTGCACCTGGCCACTGGAGAGGACCTGACCGGTGTCATGCCGGGCGATTCCTTCCCGGCGTTCGAGACGGCGATCGGTCGCATCGGCTGCCTCATCTGCATGGACACGACGTTGTGCGAATCGGCCCGGCTTGCCGCGCTGAACGGCGCCGAGTTCATATGCTTCCCCATCATGGGCGACCTCCGGGCGGACAGCTTCAGGATGGGAAGGTTCATCTTCAACGAGAGCCGCTGGAGGGCCATCATGCGCACCCGGGCCATTGATAATCAGGTGTGCATGGTCGTTGCGCGGAACAATGTCCAGGGGAGCTGCATCATCGATCCAAAAGGCGACATCCTGGCATGGAACGAAGGGGACCAGGACATAATCCAGGCCACGGTGGCGCTGGACGTTGGGCATTGCGTCGTGGACGGCAGCAATTTGCGCGAGACCACGTTCATGCTGCGGCGACCGCACCTGTACGGCATCTACTCGGATGAATCCTGCCTCGGGCCACTTCGGAAGGATGGGAGCCCGTGAGCGGCCTGGGCGCGGCGGGATGACGCCGGCGGCTCGTACAACGCCGCCCGACCAGGGCTTCGTTCACACCATTGAACAGAGGGCTGACGACGATGGAGATTCGCCCCGGAAGGCCCGAAGAGGCCGACACGATGGTGGAGTTCCAGCTCAAGATGGCGAAGGAGACCGAAGGCATCCGTCTGGACCGGGCAACCGTGGCTGCCGGCGTGCGAGCGGTGTTCGCCGATCCCCGCAAGGGCCGATACTGGGTCGCTGAGGAAGATGGTCAAGTGGCGGCGTCGCTTCTGGTGACGCCGGAGTGGTCCGACTGGGGCAACGCAACGGTGTGGTGGATTCAGTCCCTGTACGTGCGGGAAGCGCATCGCCGGCAGGGGGTGTTTCGGATGATGTTCGAGCATTTGCGGCGGCTGGTAGAGGCGGACGATGGTCTGCTGGGGCTGCGGCTCTACGTGGCGGCGAACAACGCGGCCGCGCAGCGTGCGTACGAAGCGGTGGGCATGGACTGCCGGCGCTACCGGACCTACGAGTGGCTGAAATAGCGCAAGGGGAGACCCCGCGGCCGCGAAGCCCTGCTACGCGATGGTTGGAGCGTCGTCACGCATCAGCGATATCCGCCGCCAGTATGGCGCGCTGATAGTCGGGCTCGACCTCGCGCCTCAGGCCTCAGTGTAACGGATCGGCATTACCCCGTGGGCCGTGCAGTAGCCAAGTACGCGGTGGTCGGTGAACATGCGGCGGTCCCAGTCGCGGCGGACACCTATGCCTTGCCCGAACATCCGCACGTCCATGCGGTCATAGGCAGGATGGCCGAGTGCTATGTAAGTCCCCGGCTCGACAGCTTCGAGCTGTGCGAGGAACTCCTCAACGCGGTTGGCGAACTTGCCCTCGACCCGCGGGAGCCAGGGCACGTCGTAGCCGCAGATGAGCCCCTCGCGCCGGGCCAGTTCTTTGAGGGCTTTCTTGAGCCCGCCGCTGAAACACCCGGACATGTGGATGTCTACGTACGCGATGTTCAGCCCGTGGGAACGGGCGACTTGGAGCTGTGCCTCGATCTCGGCCAGCATCTCGTCCAGCCGGGCCCCGTTGTCCTCCAGCCCTCGGCGACTGCGCGGGAAGCAACCGTGTTCGTCAACCAATGACGACACCTCCTGGGCCGGGAGGACCGGTCCCCAGCGCACGGACTCCCACTCCGACGTGAGCGTCGCGTGCAGGCCGACACACAGGCCCTCCTCCGAGCCGAGGAGCTCGGCGGCCTCCTCGAAGGCCGGCG
>DAOVRD010000146.1 GCA_030628375.1 Planctomycetota bacterium | reverse complement strand
CGGACGCGGGCGATGGCCAGATGCGCCTCGGCCGAGAGCTGGTCCTCCTCGAGCGCCTTCTGCGCGGCGCTCTGCGCCTTGTCTACGTCGCCGGAGGCGAGGAAGGCGCGGCACAGCGTCGCGTAGGTTGCCGCGTCCTGCCGTGAGAAGCCGGCGGCGATCTGCGCGTTGCGGACGGCCTCCTCCGGGCGAGCGGCGTTGAGGTTGACTGCGGCCATGGCCAGGCGAGCACTGGCCTCGTGTTCGGGGCTCTTGCTCGCCTCGGCGAGTTCGGAAAGGGCTTCCTCAACGTGCCCCAGTTCCCCCAGGATGCGCCCCAGTTCGATGCGGGCCGGCTGATAGTCGAGCCGCACGGCCAGCAGGTCCATCAGGCGTTGCTTTGCCTCGCGGTAGCGGCGCTGTCGGGCCAGCATCGCGGCCAGACGCACCTCGCCGTAGGCGAACTCGCTGTCCACGCCGAGGCAGCGCGCGTAGGCGTTGTGGGCCTCGCGGGTCCGCCACATTTCGGCCGCCCCGTCGCCGTAGGCCGCCAGCAGTCCCGGCTTGCACGGGTTGGCTTCGGCGGCCTGCCGCAGCACGTCGAGGGCTCCTTCGTACTGTCCCTTCCTTTTCAGCAGAGAGGCCAGATGGCGGGACACACTGGCGCTGTCGCTGCGCAGACGGAAGGCCTGCCGCAGCGCCTCGATGGCTGCGTCCGTCTGCCCGGTGACATCCAGCACTATGGCCAGTTCCTTCCAGGTCTCGCACGTGCAGCGCTCTGTCGCTGTGGCCTGTCGGTAGTACGTGATGGCCTTCTCGAGTTCGCCCCGGTCGCGGTAGAAGCTGGCCAGTCGGGCCTGGGCGAACAACTTGTCCGGCAGCATCTGCGCCCCTCGAACCAGCTCCCGTTCGGCCGTTTCGTGGTCCCCCTGTTCCAGCGCGATCAGGGCGCGCGCGTAGCGGTAGAGGCCCTCTCTGGCCATGTCGCCGTAGCGCGCCTGGTCCAGCCACAGGATCGCTTTCTCGAGGTCGCCTTGCCGGAGGCTCACTAGGCTTTGCAGCGCATAGAGCGGCCCGCTGTCGGAGTATTCGTTGAGCGCCGAGCGAACCACCTCAGCGGCTTCCTCGTCCTTGCCGGCGAGCTGAAGGGCGAAAATGCCACGCATGAAGTGCCGGTTGGGGAGGGGCTGTGTGGCGCCGAGGAACTTGCCGGCTGCTTCGTGCCAGAGCCCCACTTCCATGAAGTAGCCGCCTGCGGCCACGTCCAGCAGCGCGGGGAGTCCGGATTCGTCTGCTGCTGACGGTGGGAATAGCTCCTCGAAAAGCTCCAGCCAGTTGGCGTCATGCAAGTCCATCGGCGACCTTTGGGCCGATACCAGTGGCTCCAGGTGGCCCGCCAGGTGGAACGGCTTCCGGATGCACGCCTGCTGCCGCCCGCCGGTCGCAGCGTAAGCCGTTGCCGTCAGATAGCGCTCGCCTTCCTCGACGCCTGTGGCGCAGTGAACGAACAGGTCGGTGCCCTCGGACCTCAGCTTCTGCATCAGGCATGCCGGGAGCTGTTCGGCGCCGCTCGCGTCCAGACCGCGGGCCGCCTCGCTCTCGCGCCGGGCGGCAAGGCCGCGGTACGTCAGGTGCGTGGCCAGCAAGTGGGCAGCGTAGCCGTCGAGCAGAGGGGCCTGCGGCGAGGCATTCAGTGCACACCTGCTGCCTGGCGGGGCGAGGGCCGCCAGTTCGTCGGCGAGTTCAGAAAGGGCCTGACTGAGCGGCGGCACTTCGGCGGCGGCCGCGGCACCCACGACCGGCGGTTCTCCTTCTGCTTGTGCCAGGGCGGGGGCGGCCGACGGTGAGGCCACGGCCGCAAGGCACAGCGACGCCACAACGATCGGCAACGCTGCCCGCGCGAGGCTTAAGGGCGTTCGCCTGCTTTGCATTGGAGAGAACCGCATGTGGACCGGGGCAAAAAAAGGCCATCGGCAGCGGTGCGAGCCGTCGCTCGGACGCCGCAGGCATCCCGGGTCGCTTTGACGACCCGAGCACCGCACCCCTATAATTGTTGACTACATGCCCTCCGTTGTTCAAAGGGAAGCCCGTCCGATGGCGCGCAGGAAGTTCCAGATCGTGCTGGCGGAGACGGCCGGCTTCTGCATGGGCGTGCGCCGAGCGGTCAAGATGGTGCTCGACGCCGCTGACGAGCCGAGCCATCCCGCTCCCATCAAGACGCACGGCCCTCTCATCCACAACCGCCAGGTGCTCCAGGTGCTGGAGAAACGCGGGATCACAAGCATGGAGGAGTCGGGGTCTGACCACGCCGGCACCGTCGTCATCAGGGCGCACGGCCTCTCCAGAGAGGGCCAGGAAGAACTGCGCAGCCACAGCGAGCAGGTGCTGGACGCCACCTGTCCGCATGTGCGAAGGGTCCAGAGCATCCTGGACAGGTACGCGCACCAGGGATACTTGTGTATTGTCGTTGGCGATGCCGGTCACGCCGAGGTGGAGGGGCTGCTGAGCTACGCGCGCCCGCAGGGCTATGTGGTCTCGGGGGTGGAGGATGTTGACGGCCTGCCCCCGGCCGAGAAGGTAATTGTCGTCGCCCAGACCACGCAGGACGAAGAGCTGTTTCGACGGACGGTCCAGAAGGTCCGCCAGAGATATCCTGCGTGCCTGGCGTTCGAGACGATTTGCGGCTCCACGGGCCGCCGGCAGGCGGAGGCGCGTAAACTTGCCAGGCAGGTTGATGCGATGATCGTTGTGGGCGGGTTCCACAGCGCCAATACTCGTCGTCTGGCGGATATCTGTGTTGCCACGGGCACGCCCACCTTCCACGTGGAGACTGAGCGCCAGCTCGATGTGGAGCAGATCCTCCGCTACCGGAGGGTGGGCCTGACGGCGGGTGCGTCCACTCCCAACTGGATGATCAGGAAAGTCATCCGGCGTCTGGAGGACGAGCACCAGCGGCGCACGGCCCTGCCGGGATACCTGGCCCGGACCTTCCTGCGCGGCCTGGTCAATGCCAACGTCTACGTGGCCGGGGGAGCGGCGGCCCTGACGTTTGCCGCCTCCCGGTTGTTGCCGCGGCCCCTGCCGGCGTTGGGTCTGTGTATGGGTGTGAGCTTTTTCTTTGTGCTGGCCCAGCAATTGCTGAACCAGTTCGTCGGACGTGAATCCCTCTACTTGAGCGAACCGGACAGGGCCGACTTCTTCATGGCCAACGAGCGCGCGTTGCTGGCGCTGGGGATCGCTTCCTCGTTCCTTTCCCTGTTCCTGGCGTTCGTGCTTGGCTGGCGGGTATTCGTGCTGGTCTTCGTGGGTTCGATCGGTGGGCTGCTGTACAGGTTCAGGCTGCCCCGCCCTCTGGCAGCTCGGATAGGAGTGGGCAGCATGGAGCAGTTGCCCGGCTCCAAGGAACTCTTCGTGGGCCTGGCCTGGGCTTCTCTTGCCGCGCTCGTCCCCGCGCTGGCCGGGACGGGCTCGGTGGGGCCGCTGGGCGCAGTAGCCGTAGCTTTTGGGGCTTCGTTCCTCATGGTGTTCGAACGCACGCTGCTGCTGGACCTGCGCGACGTGGAGGCCGACCAGATCGTCGGGCGCGAAACGCTGGCTGGTTTGCTCGGAGGTCCGGCTGCCAGGTGGCTGTTCTTCGCAGTTGTCGCGGCACTGGCCGTTGTCATCGGGGCGGGGGGCTGTGCGGCCGGATGGACCACCCCGTTCTGCTACCTGTTGCTGCTGAGCGTACCCTACGCGTTGGGTTCCTATGCTATGCTTCACTCGGGCGGGCCCGCCACCGGGAGAGAGGGTGCGCTGGCGGAGGCCCTGGTGGACGGGCAATTCTACCTCGCCGGGCTGGCCGGGCTGTTGTGGACGTGGATGCGCGGCACGGCCTCCTTGATCTGAGCAGCAGCTTCGAACCGGCGGAGGGGGCGTGGGCAAGAGGGTTGACTTGGCGTGCAAAAGCGCTAACATGTAGCTTGCTACAGTTGTGAACGCTTTGGCGAAACCAGGCAATCGGAGGGGGAACAATGGAGGAACTCGGCCGGTTCAAGCTTGGCAGCCAACTGGGCGAGGGGCCGTACAGCACCGTATACGACGCGGAGGACGGGGAGCAGCGTTGCGCGTTGAGGGTGCTGAAGGAGGAGGCCCTTCCCCGGGACGCGGCGCAGCGCGCCGTCCTGGTGCGTGCGTTGGCAGGGCTGACGAACATCGAGCACCCGTCGGCAGTGCGGGTCCTGGACGCCGGCGAAGAGGCCGGGCAGGTCTTTGTCGCCATGGAGTTCATGGATTGCCCGACCTTGGAAGACAAGCTCGCGTCCGGGACCCCCATGGGTGAGGAGCAGGTTGTGCTGTTCAGCCGCCAGATAGCTCAGGCCCTTGACAGGGCCGAGAACGTCGGCTACTTCCACGGCAACCTCAAGGCGCACAACGTCTTCGTGCTGTCCGAGGATAAGGTCAGGTTGAGCGGCTTCGCCGTTAAGACCTTCCTCGAGGATCCTTCCACCCTCGAGGGCTACGGTCAGGAAGAGGAGGGGGAGGGCGGTCCAGAGGATTCGGACGAATGGGTTACTGCGGAAGAGCTGGTCAGCGCCAGGGGCGGTAGGGTGGCCCGGGAAAGGTTTGAGGCCGATTTTGTCGGGCTGTGTGTCCTGATGATGCGGATGCTGGGCGTTGAGGCGCCTGGGCCAGCGGAAGGGGAGTCCCTGGACGTCTACAGAGTAGCGCTGCTGGAAGGGCCCTACCGCGAGATCAGCAGTCCCAAGTCCGGCGTAGGGATGCTGACCGCTGAAGTGGTACGACGGCTTCTGACGCCGGGAGGATTCGACAGCCCGGGGGAGGTGGTTGTGGAGTTGGTCAGCGCCATGCTGCTGGCTCGAACGTTCGGCCGGGACAGGGGCGAGTCCGGCGGGTTCTCGGTCGGGACGGCCACGGTGCGTTTGTTTGGCGGGCTTGAGGATTCCCTGGCAATTGAGGCCGAGGACCGGCCCGAAGCCGAGGCCCGGCCCGAAGGCCAGGCGGAAGAGGCCCCCGCTGAGCGGCTCGCCCCCGAGACGGGCGGCGGCGCCTACACCGCGTTCTATATCTGGGAAGATAGACGCGGCGGCAGGTTCTTCGTCATCCACGAGGGGGAGCGGCTGACGATCGGCAGGGACCCTGAGGTCTGCGACGTGGTTCTGAGGGACACGGCCGTCTCGCAGGAGCATCTGTTCCTGAGCAGAGAGGGCGATGTCATCACCGTCGAAGACGCGGGCAGCAGGAACGGGACGTTCATCAACGGGGAGCGCGTGCAGAAAAGCGAACTCCGCCCGGGCGACGAAGTGCGGGTCGGGACGACGCGGTTCTACATGTCCCTCTCGGGCCCCGAGGAGTAGCGAACAAGACGTCTGTCGTCGGCCGGCGCGGTGCGGAGAGGACGGGGTGCGTTCGCCGGCTGGTCTGTGGCGGGGACGTCCCCGGTTCCTGGGACGTTTCGCTGGCAGGGCGGGCCGGGTTCCGTTTGCGGACGGAACACATTGCCGTTGTCCGACGATGCCGTTGCCGGAGTGAAATCGGGGGGGAGCCATCGCGCTCCCCGCAATCGTTTTGAAGGTTGACAGTGTCGCCATGTCCAAGCTGTTGGACTTCATTTTTCCGAGGCGCAAGGGTCGTTACGGCGGATATGAGATACTGAGGAAGGTCGCCTCCGGGGGGATGAGCTGGGTGTGGCGGGCCAGGCAGCCGGGCACCGGGCGCATCTGCGCTCTGAAGGTGCTGAGGCCTGAATCGGCCGAGATGATAGACGTGTTCAGGCGCGTCTTTGAGGCGGAGGAGGGGACGATTGCGTTGCGCCTGGACCACCCCAACGTTATCCAGACGTTCGACTACGGCCGGACCGACGCCGGCGGGTACTACATCGCGATGGAGTTCGTGGACGGCCCGAACCTGGAGCAGCTTATCCTGCTTGAGTTCTCCAGGGTGCAGGAGAACCGATTCGACCTCATCCGGCAGATCGGTGCCGGGCTCTCTTACATTCATAAGCGAGGGCTGATCCACCGGGATTTCTGTCCCAAGAACGTGCTGATAGCCCCGGATGGCACCGCGAAGATCATTGATTTCGGGCTGACCGTGCCCGCGAGCCTCAAAGCCAGGACCGTCCTGTCGCGTGGTGGCACGGCCAGTTACATGGCGCCTGAGCAGGTGAAGAGCCAGGCTCTGGACGAGCGGACGGACATTTATGCTTTCGGCGTGTCGGTGTTCGAGATACTGACCGGCAGGCGGCCTTTCCCGGCCGTGGCGGGCCGGAGCAGACGGATGCAGGACCATTTGAACGTGAGGCCGCTGCGGTTGCGCCAGCTTGCCCCCGAGATGCCGGAAGAGCTGGAGAGGGTTATGGAAAAGTGTATTGCAAAGAACCGCGATTTGCGCTATAAATCTATGCAAGAAGTGCTCAGAGAATTGGAACCCGCCGTGGAAATAGCCGAATCCCGGCGTGGATAATGTGACCGCCAACACGGGGTCAATCAGCCCTGCGGGGTCGAGGTGGGTTGATTGGGCGGGGCGGTAAGGGCAGGCCGTGTGGAGGGAGGGCAACGTTATGAATCCCCGCCTTCGGGTTGAGGTCGGTAGACAGGTCGGTTTCGAATACGAGATTCCTCCCACCAATGGGGAAGAGGCCGTCTGGCTTGGAAGGGGGGCGTTCTGCAAGATCCGGATCAGCGACACTCAGCTTTCCCGTCGCCATTGTCAGTTCATCTTCGAGGAGACCCAGTTCTTCGTCGAGGACCTGGGCAGCAGGAACGGCACGCGTGTCAACGGCGAACTCATCAAGGGGCGGGTTCCGCTTCAGGATGAGGATCGCGTGACGGTCGGCAGCCACGAGTTGGTGGTCGTCTATCCCCCGGTTTCCACCGAACGGAAAGTCAGCCTGGCCGAGCTCGGTACGCAAGAGCTGGAGAAAGAAGCCTACGAGAAGGTGGCGGCGCTGAAGGGCACGGAGTTCGCCAGCTACGTGCTGGAAGACCTCATCTTTGAGGGCAGTGTCTGCGTCGTGTTCCGCGGTCGGGATCCGGCCAGGAACGTGCCCGTAGCCGTCAAGATCCTCAAGCCTCTCGACAGGGTGACCGTGGAGGATCGGAACCGTTTCATCCGCGGCGCCAAGCACAGCGCCACCTTGCGCCATCCCAGCTTCGTCCGCGTGCATAAAGGGGGACGTTTCCAGGACTGGCACTTCGTCGCTATGGAGTTCGTGGAGGGCCGGAGCCTCAAGGACATCATCGAGCGCAGGGGCAAGCCGCTCGAGCTGAAGGATGCCCTGAAGATAGTGCGCCAGATACTGGAGGCGCTGCAGCACGCCTACGAGCAGGACATCGTGTTCCGCGCCGTCCGCCCGGACAACGTGATCGTCTGCGAGGGGCTGGAAGTGAAGCTGACCGATTTCGACCTGGTCAAGCCCCTTTCGGGGGGGCAAGACGCACAGGTGACGCGAGTTATGGACGGCAGCCTGAGCGTGGATCCTTCCTTCGCCGCTCCCGAGCTCATCGCCTATCCGGTGGTCGCCGACCAGAAGGCCGACATCTTCGGCGCCGGCGCCGTGCTCTATTACATGCTGTGCGCCAGGGCGCCCTTCGGCAGCAGGGTCCCCAAGGACAAGGCGACGGGAGCCTTCGATCGTGTCCTTGAAGACCCGCGCACGATTAACCCCGGCGTTCCCGAATCCATCTGCGCCGTGATGCGACAGTCAATGTCGGACTACGAGCGCTACAACACCCCCGCTGAGATGCGGCAAGCACTCGATAACGCAGCGGCCGAGGCCGGAATCTGAGCTACCACGTGTCGCGGTCAGGCATGTTCCCATGAAGGCATTCCTCGAAATCAAAGATGGTGCGCAAGCCGGTCAGAAAGTGGAGATAGCCCGTCTCGGCTCGTACACCATCGGCCGTCGTAGCGCGAACGACCTGAAGATCGCTGAAGAGGGCATCTCCCGCAAGCACTGCAGGATTGACTGCGACGGCGAGTTCTACTGGCTGGTGGACTGCGATAGCCGCAACGGCACTCGCGTCAACGGCCGCAAGATAGCCAGAACCCTCCTCTACAATGGCGACGCAATCCAGATCGCCCACGTCCGGCTGGTCTTCCTGTTGGAGGAGGAGGAGATGCCGAAGGAGCCGGAGGATTACTGACCCCGGCCCTCCGCACGGCGCGCGGAAACTTATGCCACCGGGGAGGGGCCCAGTTTGTCGTGCTCATCCTGCTCATCCTGTCCATCCTGTTAAGGTCGTTGTATTCCCGCCCACAAGCGGCGCGTGTCGTGTGCGCCCGCCGGGCCTGGCCGGTATAATCGGGATGGTGGGTCTCGTCGTGGACTGCTGCACGGGAGAGCGGGATGTCGGTCAGGACGCGGGCATTGCGGATATACGGGCGCCGAGACTTGCGGCTCGAGTGCTTCGACCTTCCGGATCCTGCCGACGACGAGATCGTGGCCGAGGTCCTCAGCAACGGCATCTGCATGTCGTCGCACAAAGCCGCCGAGCAGGGGCCGGCCCACAAGCGCGTGCCCGACGACGTGGCCGAGACGCCCGTAATCCTGGGGCACGAGTTCGCAGGTCGCCTGCTCAAGGTCGGCAGCAAGTGGGCTGACAAGTTCCAGCCCGGTCAGGTGTACGCCATCCAGCCGGCCCTCAACTATAAGGGCTCACCGGATTCGCCCGGCTATTCCTACCCGTACATCGGCGGCAATGCCACGCACGTCCTTATCCCGCAAGAAGTTATGGCTATGGACTGCCTGCTTCTCTACGATGGCGACGCATTCTTCAAGGCCTCGCTGGCGGAACCGATGTCGTGCATCGTGGGGGCTTTCCGGGCGCAATACCACTGGTCGCCGGGCACCTACGACCATCGGATGGGCATCCGCGAGGGCGGCAATTGCGCCCTGCTGGCGGCCGCCGGCCCGATGGGCCTGGGCGCGGTGGACTTCGCCCTGCACGGCCCGCGCAAGCCGAAGCGGCTCCTGGTGACGGACATTGAGCCCACGCGGCTTGAAAGCGCGCGCCGGATGTTCCCGCCGGAAGATGCGGCCCGCGGGGGCGTCGAACTTGAGTTCCTGAACACCCGCGAGCTGGGCGGGGGGCGGCAGGCCGTTGTGGAGTTCGTGCGGGGCTTCACGTGCGGCGAGATGATGGACGACGTGTTCGCCTTCTACCCGTCCGAGGAAATCGTGGAGCAGGCCGATGCGATGCTGGCCCGAAACGGCTGCCTCAACTTCTTTGCCGGCCCGTCGCGCGAGGACTTTTCGGCCAGGTTGAACTTCTATAACGTCCATTACAACGAGCATCACCTGGTGGGCACAAGCGGCGGCAACACCGAGGACATGCGCATCTCGCTGAAGTTGATGGGGGAAGGGCGTGTCAACCCCGCCGGCATGATCACACACGTGGGCGGGCTGGACGCGGCGGCCGAAACCATACTCAATCTGCCGGACATCCCCGGCGGCAAGAAGCTGATCTACACCCAGATCCAACTGCCGCTCACGCCGCTTGACGAACTCGAACGGCGCGCCCGGCAGTCTGAAGAGCCGCTGAGAAGCGTGTTTGTCGGGCTGGACCGCATTGTGAAGGCGGCCGGCGGGCTCTGGTGTGCCGAGGCCGAGCGGTTCCTGCTCTCCTGCGATGAGCTGAAGTTCCCGGACGACTGATGGGGGTGGAGGACACAATCGTTGCCGTTTCCACGCCGGCCGGCTACTCGATGCAGGCGGTGGTCAGGCTGAGCGGGCCGCGTGCGGTCGAGTGCGCCGCCGAACGGTTCCGGCCGCGGGACGGCGCGGCAGGGCAGTGGTCGAGAACGTTCCGGGCCACGCCGGGAGACTTCGTTACCTCTGGTGACGGTCTCTTCGTTCCCGCCGTTCTGTACGTCATGCGGGCCCCGCGTTCCTACACCCGG
>DAOVRD010000379.1 GCA_030628375.1 Planctomycetota bacterium | reverse complement strand
GACGCCGGACCGGATGTTCTCTTTGGAGATCGCCCGCTGCTTCGGTGCATGTGGCCTGGCGCCCACGCTCACCATCGACGACGAAGTGTATCAGCGGGTTAAGCCCGCCAAGATCCCAGAGATCCTGAGTCGGTATGTGGCACAGAGCTGACCTTAGACAGAATGGAGAACAGACATGGGCAAGAAGATCACAAGTCGGGAGGATCTGGCAAAGTTGAGGGAACAGGTCAAACCTGAAGTGCACCTGCGCGCCGGCCCGAGGAGGGTGCAGATAACGGTTCACATGGGGACATGTGGCATCGCCGCCGGAAGCCGGGAGGTCCTATCCGAGTTGGCCGACCAATTGGGCCGGATTCCTCAGAGCAGTAACGTAAGCTTTCACAAGTCGGGCTGCCTTGGACTCTGCGACCAGGAACCCATGATGACAGTAACAGAGCAATCGGGCCACAGTCTTCTCTACGGCAAACTCGATAGGCAGAAGGTTCGCGAAATCGTCCGGGAGCACATCCTCGGCGGCCACCCCGTAGACGGTTACGTTGTGAAGTCATAGACGAACGGAGGGAGACAGAGGCCCAGTGGACCGTGTTACGACTCATATTCTCGTCTGTGCCGGCGGCGGGTGTGTAGCCTCGGGAGCGCTCGAAGTCAGCGCTGCTCTGGAAGAAGCCATTCGGGAGCGAGGTCTGGCCGAGGAGGCCAAGGTGATCGAAACGGGGTGTCTTGGCCCGTGCGCCGTTGGCCCCGTTGCGGTCGTGTATCCCGACGGTGTGTTCTACCAGCAACTAACGCCGCAGGATGCAACGGAGATCGTCGAAGAGCACCTCCTCAAAGGACGCGTTGTGGAACGGCTCGTCTACAGAACGCCCGCAACGGGCGAAGTCGAACCTGAGATGCGCCAGATAGAGTTCTTCCGCAAGCAGCACAAGATCGTGCTCCGGAATTGTGGCGTCATTGACCCGACGCGTATCGAAGAGTACATCGCGCGCGACGGATACGAGGCGCTCGCCAAAGTCCTGACTGAGTTCACTCCTGACCAAGTAGTCGACACGATCAAGCGCTCGGGCCTTCGTGGGCGGGGAGGTGCGGGCTTTCCGACCGGCTTGAAGTGGCAGTTCTGCCGCAAGGCGGAAGGCGACACCAAGTACGTTCTGTGCAACGCTGACGAGGGCGATCCCGGAGCGTTCATGGACCGAAGCGTCCTGGAAGGCGACCCTCACAGCGTACTCGAGGCCATGATGATCGCCGGCTACGCCATCGGCTCCTCTCAGGGCTACATCTACGTGCGCGCCGAGTATCCCTTGGCCGTGGAACGATTGACCGTTGCCCTGGAGCAGGCAAGGGAGCTCGGCCTGCTGGGCGACAACATCATGGGGACCGACTTCGCCTTTGATCTTGAGATCCGCATGGGCTCCGGCGCATTCGTCTGCGGCGAAGAAACGGCCCTGATGCGCTCCATCGAGGGAGAGCGCGGCGAGCCCCGACCTCGCCCGCCTTTCCCGGCAGAGAAAGGACTTTGGGAGAAACCCACTCTCCTCAACAACGTAGAGACCTACGCGAATATCCCGGCCATCATTCTCAAGGGCCCAGAGTGGTTCGCCTCTTTCGGAACGGAAGAGAGCAAGGGCACCAAGGTGTTCGCCCTGGCCGGAGCAGTCAACAACACCGGCCTGGTGGAAGTGCCGATGGGAACCACGCTGGAAACGATTGTGTACGACATCGGCGGCGGCGTGCCGGACGGCAAAGACTTCAAGGCCGCCCAGATCGGTGGACCTTCTGGGGGCTGCATTCCGGACGAGCACCTCGACGTGCCCTTGGACTACGAATCGCTTACCGAACTGGGCGCAATCATGGGCTCAGGCGGCCTCATCGTAATGGACGAAGACACCTGCATGGTGGATATGGCCCGGTTCTTCCTCGAGTTTGTTCAGGATGAATCCTGCGGAAAGTGCCCCCCTTGCCGCATCGGCACCAAACGCATGTTGGAGATCGTTACGCGCATATGCCGGGGCGAAGGCGAAGAACAAGACATCGAAAGACTGCAGCAGCTCGGCGAGATCATCAAGGATACCGCGCTGTGCGGCCTCGGACAGACCGCGCCGAATCCAGTGCTCTCCACAATCCGACACTTCCGACACGAATACGACGCGCACATCAGAGACAAGTACTGCCCGAGCATGGTCTGCAAGCGCCTGTGCCCCGCGCCTTGCCAGCGGGCCTGCCCTGTCGGGGTGGATGTGCCGAGCTACAATGCGCTTACGGCCCTGGGGCGGTTCGACGAAGCGCTGGAAGTCATTCGCCGGGACAATCCCTTCCCGGGTGTTTGCGGACGGCTCTGCAGCCGGCCGTGTGAAGCTGACTGCACTCTTGGAGAGACGGACGAGCCGGTTGCCATCCGTTCGCTCAAACGCTTCCTCGCCGACTACGAGAGGGGACGGTGGCAGCCACCTGTGCCCCCCGTCGAGACGACACGGGAGGAAAAGGTCGCGATCGTCGGAGCCGGCCCGGCCGGCCTGACGGCCGCTCGCGATCTGAGGAGGAACGGCTACTCGGTTACGGTCTTCGAGGCCTCCTCCCAGGCCGGCGGAATGCTGCGAGCAGCCGTGCCCGATTTCAGATTGCCCCCGGACGTTGTGGACTACGAAGTGCAGTCTGTTCTCGACACCGGAGTGCAGCTTAGAACCGGCATTGCCGTAGGCAAAGACATCACGCTCGCCGACTTGAAGGAGCAGGGCTACCAGGCCATCCTGATCGCCATTGGCGCTCAGAAAGCGCTGCATTCCGAGCTTGCGGGCGCCGGAAACACAGAGCATTGCCTCAACGCGCTGGACTTCCTCAAAGAGACAAAACTGGGCAAACGGACTCAAATGACCGGTGATGTCCTTGTTGTAGGTTGCACCCACTCGGCGCTCGACGCCGCGCGGGTAGCGTTGCGTCTCGGATGCTCCAGCAGCGCCCTGATCTATCAACGAGACGAGGACCAGCTCCCCTTCGAGGATGCCGAACTCCAGGCTGCAAGAGAGGAAGGCGTAGCGATTCATTGTCTCCACCAGCCGACAGAAGTGATCAGAAACAACGGTAGGGTTAGCGGCCTCAAATGCCTGCGCTGCGACCCTTGCCCCCCCGACAAGGCCGGCAGGGCGCGGACGGTAGCGAATCCCGACGCCGAGCTGGTGATTGCAGCGCAGACAATCATATTCGCAATGGGACGCAGCGCTCACCTTTCGGTCCTGTCCGGTGGACCGAACGTGCAGCATAACGGCTTTGGCTTGCTCACCGTCGATCCTTGCGATCTGGCGACGAGCCAAGAGGGCATCTTTGCCGCGGGGGACGTCACAACAGGCGGCGCGACCGTCATCGAAGCCATCGCGGCCGGACGAAAAGCCGCTGTAGCGATTGACAGGTTCCTTCGCGGCGCAGATCGAACGGCGCCTTTCGCGCCGGCCAAACCGCGACGGCGGGTTGAAAT
>DAOVRD010000252.1 GCA_030628375.1 Planctomycetota bacterium | reverse complement strand
TGGCGGCTTCGGCGCTCCGTGGCATCGTCGCACAGCGCCTGGTGCGCAGGATCTGTCCTTCCTGCAAGGTGTCTCGAAAGCCGCGCCCTGAAGAGCTCGGGCAGTTGCGCCGGGAGATCGGCGACATCGGCGACTCGGTGCTCTACTACGGGAAAGGCTGTCGAGAGTGCAGGAACACCGGCTTCCTGGGCCGCACGGCCATAGCTGAACTGCTCCTTATTGACGACGAAGTGCGGGAGGCCATTCTGCGTCGTGCGCCAGCGGCCGAAATCCGCAAAAACACTGACGGACGGATGCTCACGATGCGTCGTGCCGGATGTCGGAAGGTCATGCTGGGCACTACCACCGCCGAGGAGGTGCTGCGCGTGACTCAGCTTGACGACATCCAGGAAGGCATGACGGGCGAGTAGCACAACCTGTCCTGACGAGGTCATCGTAACCTTGGGAACCTACGTTTACAGGGCGGTGAGCGCGGCCGGAGAACGCTTCGAGGGAACGATTTCCTCGGCGGGGCGGCACGAGGCCATTCAGCGGCTGCTCGACGACGGGTGGCATGTCCTCGAGCTGAGAGAAGAAAAGGAGCCCGGGGGCCGTCTGTTCTCGATCGGTTTCTTGCGCCGACGTGCGTTCCGGCTTCCCGCCATAACGCGCCAGCTTGCCACGCTTCTCGGTTCAGGGGTGCCCCTGGTCAAGAGCATGGAGGTTCTTATTGAGCAAACCGACGATAGGCGCGCCAAACGTGTCCTGTCCGACATGCTGGAGGCCGTCAAGGCGGGCAAGAGTCTGAGCGACGGGATGGCCGCGCACCGGGATGTCTTCCCGGAGATCATGGTCAGCATGGTCCGGGTGGGAGAGGTCGGCGGGGCTTTGGACGAGGTGCTGGCACGGCTGGCGGATCTGTTCGAGAGCCAGGAGGAGCTGAGGGGCGAGGTGCGGGCGGCGCTTGCCTACCCGGCCCTTGTTCTGGTGCTGGGCCTGGCCTCGGCCGCCGTTCTGGTGACGTTTGTCATCCCGAGGCTTGTCATCATGTTTGAGGGCGTCGGGCAGCGTCTGCCGCTTCCCACGCGGATTCTGTGCGGCATCTCGGACGTTCTGAGCGCTTACTGGTGGGTCATCGGGTTGGGCATCGTCGTTGTGGTCGTCGGCCTGAAGGCTCTGTTGAGGCGTCCGGGATTCCGTGTGGCCTGGGACGGCTTCAAGCTGCGGATTCCGTGGGTGGGGCCACTCATTCGCGAGGTGGCCATCGCCCGTTTCGCGCGCTCACTGGGCACACTGGTCCGCGCGGACGTGGCGATCGTTGAAGCCCTCGAAGTCGTGCAGGCGGCAGCGGGCAACGCCGTAATCGCCGGCGCCGTTCGCAACATGGCCGAGCAAGTGCAGGAAGGCGACTCCTTGGCGGACATGATGCGGTCGGCCGGTGTCTTCCCCCCTCTGCCCGTGCAGATGGTGGCCGTGGGTGAGGAGACGGGGCGGCTGGACCAGATGCTCCTGCAAGTGGCGGATGCTTATGATCGGGAAGTCGGCGCTTCCACCAAGATGATGACGTCCCTTCTGGCGCCTGCGTTGATCCTGTGCGTGGCCGTCGTCGTGGCGTTCATCATCGTCTCGCTGATACTGCCCATATTCCAGTTGAGCGCCGGCATTCGTTAGACAAGGAAGGTGGCGTGATGAAAGGCAACAAGTCGCAGCACGCGCACAGTTCGAGGCATTCGGCTCGCATGGCGCTGCGGAAAGCCCGTCGGCGGGCCGCAGCGGGTTTCACCCTCATCGAGTTGATGATAGTAGCGGTGGTTCTCGCCATTCTGGCGGCCGCCGTTATCCCCAACATCGTCGGCAAGACGGAGAGGGCACGCCGCGCTCGCGCCCAGTCGGATATCGCTACATATGAGAGCCTGCTCGACCTGTTCTACCTGGACATGGGCCGATACCCGGCCAGCGAGGAGGGCCTGCGGGTCCTGTACTATGCGCCGGACATGGACGAAGAGAGGTGGGACGGGCCCTATATGAAGAAGCCGACCTTCACCGACGCCTGGGGGGGCGAATACGTATATCGCTGCCCGGGGACTTACAGCGGACAGGCCTACGAGATCGTTTCGTACGGCAAGGACGGAGAAGAAGGCGGCGAGGGAGATGACGAGGATGTGCAAAGCTGGCTGGAAACAGAGCTCCGGTAGGCGGCGCGCCTTCACCTTGATCGAGCTGATGGTGGTGCTGGTCGTCATGGCCATCCTCACCGGCGCGGTCGCGCCCGCCATTGTGTCGGCGGCACGCAGAATGGGTGTCAAGAGGGCCACCACTCAGGTCATGGATCTGCTTGATTTTGCCTGTGCCGCCGCCGTCGCTCGGCGCCAGCCGGTCACGGTGAACTTCAACCTTGACCGCAATACCTGTTGGGCGTCTGTGTGGCCCATGTCGCTGCCGTGGCTGGCAGAGGAAGAGACCGTGCAGACGCTCACGTTGGCCGCACTGCAACTGCCTGAAGGGATCAGCGTTTCCTTCTACAGGGAGTCGGAAACGGGAGGGATGGCTTCGCAGGAGTCATGGGAGACGATTCGGTTCGAGCCGGACGGCACGGCGCAGGACGTGCTTATCGAGCTAATGGATCAGAGCGAACGCGTGAGGACCATTGAGGTGGTTGCGGCCACTGGTGAACTCCTCCTCACTGAAGAAAGGTAGCAGGGCATGTTACTGCGGCGTTCATCGGCCGGTTTCTCCCTGGTGGAAATGCTTGCTGCGCTGGGCATTTTCAGCATCGGCGTTGTGGCTACGCTGCAGGTCTTCGCCGTCTGCCTGCGTTCGACGGGCATTTCTCGGGACTACACGCGGGCCAGCCTTCTGGCACAGGGACTGATGGAAGAGACGCTGGCGGCAGAGGACTTCACCGTCGGCGAAGATGGTGGCGAACTGGACGACGTTTTCCCCGGCGCCACGTGGGCGCGCGAGGTCATAGAGACCGAAATGGCCGGCCTTTACGTGATACGGGTCAACGTCATCTGGTCCGATCGAGGCAAGGAGCGCGTGTTCGAGTTGACCACTCTTTCTGCGGAACGATGAGAAACCGTCACGGGTTCACCCTGATTGAGTTGCTGGTAAGCAGCAGCATGTTGGTGCTGCTGGCCTCGGCGGGATACGCCGTCTTGAGCGCGGGCGTGCAGTCTTCGCAGAAGGTAAGGCGCGTTGGCGCCATGGTCGCTCACGGCCAGCGGGCAATGAGCTTGATGGCTGCTGACATCCGATCGGCGGTGGAGTACGAGGACGTGCGGCTGATGGCACTGGACACGGATTACGATGGCGCGGCTTCCGATACGATTGATTTCCTCGCGCCTTGCAGCCGCCGCGGCCAACTAGAGCCGGGCGCCGGCAGCCTGTGCGAGGTGGGTTACTACATAGATAACGACCCTGGCACGGAAGCGCAGTGGCTTCTGCGCAGACAGGACGAGACGCTTGATGACGATCCTCTGGAGGGCGGCACGCTGGCTCTGGCCGCACCGTTCGTCTCCGAACTGAACTTGACCTTCTTTGACGGAGTTGAATGGCTGGATGGTTGGGAAGGCGGGGAAGAACTGCCGCGCGCCGTGCACATCACTATCGTTGTGCTGGACGAGGATGAGGCCGAGGCGCCTCTGTGCCTTGAGACCACGGTGTCCATAGTGACGGTGTCTACAGCGACGCAGTCCATGGCGAGGGAGTGAGGCCCGACATGGCACAGTTCAGTCCACATCCGGGATCGCGGCGCGGTGTTGCGCTGGTGATGGTCTTGTGGCTCATGACGATAGTGTGCGCCATCGCTCTGGAGGTCAGCTTCGTCTCGCATCTTCGCTTCCAGGCGACCCACAACAGCGGCGACGGCGTGCGCGCCCTCTTCTACGCGCGGGCCGGCGTCGAAGAAGCAATCGCTGAACTGAAAGCCGGTCGAGAAGAGATTGTGACAGTGGATAGCCTGCGTGAGGACACCGAACGTCTTTACCACGAGGTGGAAGTCGGAGAGGGTACTTATACGTTGCTGGCCGAACGCATTGATCCGCTGACGGGTGAGCTGGAGTTCGGCATTACGGATGAAGCGGCGAAGATCAACTTGAACACGGCCGACCAAGACATGCTGGAGAAAGTGCTGGGCATCGAGGCGAACCTGGCGGCGGAGATAATTCAGCTAAGGGAGGAGTACGAGAAGTTCTACGACATCGGCGACCTGCTCATGATCGAATCGGTGGATGAGTTCCTGCTCTACGGCGAGGACCAGAACCGCAACGGCATTCTCGATCCCAACGAGGACGACGGAGAGGAAAGCTGGCCGCCGGACGATGCGAATGGTGAACTGGACAGAGGTCTGGCCCCCTACCTGACGTGCTTCTCGGCCGCGCGCAACGTGACGTCGGATGGACAAGCGCGTGTGGACATCACCAGGGCGAGTGCGCAGGAGATCACCAGGCAGGTTCCGCAGATAAATCAGCAGCAAGCCGATTCCATCGTTGAGCATCGCAGCAACAGGACGCTGGCAAGCGTTGCGGACCTGCTGGACGTGATGCTTGTCGAGCGGGAGACAGGGGGGAGGTCGGAGACGTCTGCTGCCACGACGCAGCAAACGGGACCGGCCGCTGGCGGGGAGCAGGGACAGGGCGCGGGGACCACCGGCAGGGGGCGCTCGACGGAAAGCAGTTCCCCCGGTCCGTCAGCGCCAGGGGCCGGCTCGAACGCGGGACGCGGTCAATCCTCCCAGCAGACCACCGTGACCACCACCAATGAGAGGGCATTCAGCATGCAGGCGTTCAGGGCCGTCGTTGATGCCGTGACGACGAGCCGCGAAGAAACGCTGCCGGGGGCTATCAACGCGAACACGGCGTCGGTTGAGGTGCTTGCCTGTCTGCCTGGCGTGGACGAGGAGATGGCGGTTGCCATAGCTGATTCGCGCCCGGAGGAGGGATTCTCGGACATCGGCGCGTTGTTGGATGTGCCGGGAATGACTACCGATACGTTCAAGCAGATTTGCGGTCTGATGAGCGTAAGATCCGATGTGTTCAGTGTGCGGTCCTTCGGCCTGGTAAGGGCTTCCGACGGGACGCCGCGCACCTATTGCTGCGTTCGGGCCGTGATAGACAGAACCGGCGACAGCGTCAAGTTGATCTCATGGCAGGAGCTGCGTTGAATCTATGACACCCGGGCCACAGACCAGAGCTGTGCAAGTGCGGGAGAGGGCGCTTAGTGTGCTTCGGGTCCTTCGTGAGGCCCTTCCCCGTTTTCCCGGATTGCGGCGCCGGTCGGGTCTCGAACCCCACGAAGTGGTGGTGTGGGAGCGGACCCCCGATGGATGGAAATGCCTGGAGGGTGAGATCGGCGGCTCGCGGCCCCGAATCCTGCGGGCGCGTCTGCTTCCGGTTGAACCTGGCGCGCAAGCTCCGCGCGCAGAAGGCGGGCGCGGCGCGGCCAGGCAAGCGATCCTGGTGGTCGGCTCGCGCCGTTTCGTCTGTCGAGAGCTTGAGATGCCGGCCGCCTCCCCGGATGAAATAGAGCAGATGATGGCGCTCCGGTTGGAGACGGAGCTTCCATACGATCTGGCTGAAGCCACGTGGGCACATCAGCCTCAAGGCGCCGGCGCGGGACAAGATAGCGCCAAGGTCTTGCTGGTGGCAGTGCCTTCAGAGGACATTGCAGCGGCGGAGCGGGAACTGCCCTCGGCGGGGCGGCCTTGTCAGGCGGTGGAGTCCTGCGAGGGCGCGTTGGCACAGGCAGCGGTGGTCCTGGCGCCGGGCGCGGATACCGCTGCCATTGTGGCAATAGGGCCCGCAAGCGCCGTGATGGTGGTCACTAACAGGGGCAGGATGAGTTATGCGCGGACCCTTGCCGCCTCGGCGGAAGCCGACGGCTCCTCTTCGACCGCTGCGAGAGTATCGCGTCTTGCCAGCGAGGTGGGTCAATCGCTGCAGCATTACGCGTTGCGCGCCGGGGAAGGCCCGCCGCAGAGACTGATGATAGTAGGCGAGCCGAAGCCGGCTGCTCAACTGGCAGAGGCGTTGGCGGAGCGCGCAACACCGCCTGCCGAGGTCCCGGAGCCGCCGGAGGAGCTGCGCTGCTCCGAGCCGGGCGGCGACCCGAAGGAGACGCTCGTGCGGTTTGCCTCTTGCATGGGGGCCTTGGTAGCGGCGCACCGACGGTTTCGCGGCGTGCAGACTGCCGCGCCGCCCCTGCGTATGCTCGGACGGCGGGCAGACGAACCGGTCTTCTCTCGGGTGCTGGGACTTGCGGCCCTGAAT
>DAOVRD010000261.1 GCA_030628375.1 Planctomycetota bacterium | reverse complement strand
GGGTCATAGGAAGGGTGAACTCCAGCACCGACTTGACCTTTGCGCTTGGCATGGAGCAGATGATGCGAAAAGCGGCCAGGCAAAATCCAGAGCCGAGGCCAAAAGAAGCGAAAACCACTCATTCGGCTGAAGTGTTACAATCTGCCGCTGGACGAGTTGGCGCTTGTTGCGGATGCGGATGAGGCGTTCCATGTTGTGGATGGACTCCAGGTACTTGCCTATGCGCTGCTTGTTCTCTGCGTCCAAATGCTGCAGGTCGTCCCTGCCTATCTTCTTCTCCTGCATGTACAGATACGAGGAATAGGACGGGAAATTCGGACCCATGAGATGCTTCAGGTAAAGGGGCAGGAAGGTCTTGAAATTGAGACTCGTGTCCCTACCGTGTGTACCGCAGCCCACGCCTGTGAAAAACTGCAGGATCTCTTCCTGCTGCGCTTCGAGCGCAGCCAGGCACTGTTCCAGATCAGTGCGCCGCGGGAGCTCTACTGTTTCCGTCAGCACCTGAAGCCGGCTGTCTTCTGTCATCACAACCTGTCTGGCCGCGTCCAGCACGCTCAAGCCCAGCATGGTGCCAAGTTGCTCCGTGTGCGGGGGTGCGTCCCAGTCCTTGTAGCGTATGGGCGTGATATCTCCATCAGCCCCCTGCAGAAATAGCGCGACTGTATCATCACCGCTCAGCCCATTCTCCACGACATGTGATGCGAAGCCGGGCAGGTCCGCAGTGACCCCGCCATCGGGTACGCCGCCATAGGGGTGGCAGGCGAAGTTATAGAGCACAGCCAGCGTACCGCCCTCAACCCGGTCCACGCGCAGGATGCCGATCTCCGGATCCATGGGCCCCACCCCCGTCACGTCCTCATCGCGGGGTGAAGGATTGGCGCGTCTGATAGTCCATTCCTTGCCGTCTTTGAGCTGCAGCCTGCGGTTCATGGTGATGCGGTCTTCGCGGCCCTTGCAGATCCCGATCTTCACCGGCACCATGCTGTCAGCCGCCCGGCTCACGGCCTGAGCAATGCGCTCGGCAGCATCTTCGGCTACCTGGCCATGGGTGCGATGATTGTGGGATGCATTGATCAGTACGTTGCCTGGCGGGATCGACACCTGCTCCTGCACGAGCCGGCGCACGTCGGTAACGAGCTTATCTGATGCGTTTCCCAAGTCAGTGGCAACAACGGCGATCCTAGTGCTGCCGTTGTCCAATACCATGGCCTTGGCGCACAGCGGGTCATGCACGGCAACGCTCGGCTTATGGGTCATTAAACTCTGCACGGCCGCGCCTGCATGCAGGTCTCCCGTTTCTGCCGGTAGACTGGTCATGGCTTTCTCCGCCTTGATTGAATCGCGATTTCCCAGATAGGCTCATGCCCACGACCACCGTGGGCCTTTTCGACGATTCTATCACGAGCTCGGTCATGGTCAATCACTTCCGCAGCTCCCCGCAGCTTCGCTAAGGGGTGATTGGCCCGGCATCGGACCCTGGTTCTACTTGAATTGCGCTTCGACCGGTGTACCCGCGAATAATCCCGTCCCGGAAGGTCTCACCTGGGAGAGGGATATTTGGACGACATTCGGGTTAGAAAGGCATGTGGACAAGCGTCGCAAGTCCTTGCACAATAACGAGGACGGACTTTTCGGGACCCGCAAAATCTGAATGACTCGATTGAGGTGGTGGACGGCCAGGAGCAGCTTAGTCGGTCAAATGACCGAGCGCAGCCCAATTCTGTCCGGGATAATGTCCGAGTGGAACCGCAGGATGTCCGAGTAGATGACCGGTTATGTAAGCAGTAGAGCCCTGCTGCTTCAGGCGGGAGGAGAACATGCCCGCCCCAGACGACCCGGCCGCCATGGCGCACGCCGAGCGGCTCACCGAGTTGTCCGCCATCCTGGCGCGCAGTCCCGTCGCGGCACCCCCGAACGGTTGGCCCGTCACCAATGCGACGAGACTAGCTGCAGAACCGTCAAGGCAACCGAACGCACTGACAGCCGTCCAATGCTGTCGAGCCCCAACTCCGGCAGCACCTCCACCGCCCCCGCCACGTCGAGCAGGCTGGGGCCTGCCCTCCGTAGCCCGGAGCCTGTCGAAGGGCAGAGGATGGGTCGGTGTAGACGTTCTCGCCACGGCGAGCAAGCATGGTGAGGCCAGGAGAGCAGTCCGGCCAGAGGTAGAGGGTAAGCTGGAGGGATGGCGGAAGGGAATTCAGGAAGAAGATCAAGAAGAGCTGGCACCCCGGGGGTTTCGCAAATGACCGCCATTTCCGGCTTTGGGGCGAGAACGTCGCGTGCATCGTTACGCTGCTTAACAGTCCATGCTGTAATGGACCATGCGGATGAGTTCCTTGAAGCCCAGTCCCTCGTACATTCGGCGCGCGGCCTCGCTCTTCTCCAGGGTCCAGACCACCAGCACCCGGGCGCCCTGTGCCTTCAGGTGGTTCAAGACGCGTCGCATCAGGGCCTTGTTCAACTCCCACATGACCTTCACGCCCCTTGGCAGGCTCGCGTCCTGTCCAAAGACAGCGCACTGTGCTGCCACGAACACCAGGCACGACACCACATACTCCAGCCCCACTGTCTTCCGGCCGCGTTCTCCCCCCCTTCAATGTTAATGTCCGATGCTCAGTCTCACCAGCAGTAGTACCGGTACGGGTCGTCCAGCTTCTCGGGTTTGTCCAGATAGAGACCCGACAGCCAGCGTTGACTGCCGACACCGCGTCTCTTGAGCAACGATGCCTTCATCCCGCCGGTCTGACGGAGGTCGTTGACCTTCACGGCTAAGACGTTCTCGCCTGCTCTGAGGATGCCCTTGGGGATTCGGTATTTCCGTGGGGCGGCATAGTAGTCTTGGGGGTTGGTCTTCTGGTTCACGGAACCGATCAGCTTTCCGTTCAGATAGGTCCAGTCCTCGTCATCGATTGCGCCCAGCACAAGCGTCACGTCGGCTTTGGCCAGCTCGGCCGACGCCTTGAACTTGACACGATACAGAAACAGACCGTTGAGGTTGATGAGGTCTGCGAACTGGTTCTCCCATGTCCCGGGGACCTTGATGTCGCGCCATTTGCCGTCATCGAAGTCGGCATCCTCCCAGCCTTGGGGCGGCTGGGCCTCGCCCACGGGCAGACCCTTCCACACCCTGGGCAGGATGAGTTCCCTCTCCGGCGTTGCCGCAGTCTGGTCGCCCCGCCACGGTTCGAGTGCGGCTCCGGTAGTGTCCGGCCGGGTGACGCCCTCCAGCCATACCACCCCGGGGACATCCTCCCGCAAGACACCGGCAAGGGGCGTCTCGATGTTCTTCACGAGCGGCGTATCCGGTGAGACGCCCATGTTGCCCAACAGACGCGTCACTACGAAGCTCGTCCGACGGAACGTCGGCTTGATGTTGAAGTCCGAGCCTGTCTGTCCAGCGGGCCGGTAATCGAACTGCCACGGAGCAAGCTGACAGAAGACGACCTTTGCGTTCGCCGCCTCGGCCAGAACACCGTTGCCCAAAGCGGTCGCACCTCCCGTAACCAGGGGCAACTGTCGGCGAACGCGGGTGTACATGTCGGCCGCACCGATACCCCTCAGCAGGGACCTGGCGTCGGCGGGCGTCTTGAAGTAATTCGTAAGGTACTCGTCCGTCTTCATGGTCACCTCAAATGGCAGGAACGCATTGGCCTCATTTGCGTCCAGTCCCACGGCTAACAGGTGTCCTCCTTCTGCGAGCCACGCCTTGACGGCGGCCGAATGAGCGGCCAGAAACCTGCCGCCTCCGGGACCGACCACCAGGACCTCATTGACATTTGGCTGCCCGCCCTCGTAATCTGCCACGGGCAATCTCATGCTTTGCAGGTGCGCTTTGCCGGCGGGGTCGCCCACGTAGAGGACGCGCTTCCCTGAATCCGACTCCCATGACGATACGTAGCCCAGGATGTTCTCTGTCAATCGTGTGGCCGCCGGGTCGACCTCTGTCCGACCGGTGACGTCCATCTGACAGAAGAGAATCATGCCCTTGCCTTCACGGTACTCCATCAGAGGACTGTATTGAAGTCCGAATCCGCCGGCCACGAGGGGCAGGAAATCACCGGATGTGGGCTTCTCGATGAGCGCCGAGGCCACGCTCCCTCGACAGCCGCAGCGCCAGGCCCTCGTGACGGTGATCCCGCACCACTGGATTCGGGGGTAATCGTTCGGACTGCTCATGTCCGTTTGCAGTCTCGGCGCGATGGTCGTCCCCTCACCGCACCAGTCGTGCAGGTTCGCCGTCGACAGTCCCGCCAGCAGCGGGTGGTTCGACACGCGTGGGAACACCCGTCTCAGAGCGTACTCCTGCACCCGGAAGCCCATGCGCTTCTCAAGCACCTCGGCGCTCTGCTCGAACATCACCACCTTGAGCCCCTCGCGAACACGCGAGAGATTCAGCTTCGGTCCGTGCATGGACAGGGCGTGTTTGCCGATGATGAGGACGTCGTAACCGGCCAGGTCGTCATCGGCCTTGACCGGTCTGTACTCCGCGCTTAGCTTCGACAGGAGTTTCCTCGTCTCGCCCTTCGGGTCGAAGAGCGCGACCTTCGCCGACACTTCCGGCTTCGGGACCTGGGGCAGGACGTCAATCGCGAAGCTGTCCTCCTGCGTCTCGCCCGTGTCGAATTTCGCTGTCATCTTCAGCTCATAGCTGCCGGGCTTGAGGTCCCGCGGCAGTGCCAGGCGAACGGGTATGCGGACCTGCTCGCCTGTCTCGATGGTCACCGTCTCATTGCCCACGAGGACGTCGGGCCCAGGTGTCAGTGACCAGGAACAATCGGCCGTGACGGTCTCGCGCGAGTTATTGATGACGATGACCTGTTTGCGGACGGTGTCGCCGGGGTTGAAGTTATGGTCCTTGCTGGTGAAGCCGCCGGGCTTGCCTGCAATGTAGGCGAAGAGCGGCGTGTTCGCGCGAAGGAGCGCCTTGCCGGCACTGTTGGGAATCCAGTCCGATTCCTGATAGGCCACCGCCCATCGTCTGGTGATGATTTCGTCCAGACTGTATCCGGGCTTCTGGATGTCGTCCCAGTCCACGGTGCAGGGCGGATTCCTGGCGCCTGGGCGGGGGTTCCAGCCGTCGTAAATCTGCCACTTGTTGGTCATGGTGACGCCCCACGTCCGGAACGCCGGCCAGTTCTCGGAAATGAATATCCCCTGCAGACCGCACAGGTTCGCCGATAACTTCCTGTTGCGTTCGTTCACCGTCGACGACTCATAGGCCACGTCGCCCGTGACCTGTGAAGCCCATTCCGCCAGAAGCCACTGCACGCGTCGCCTCGTGCTCCACACACGTTTATCCGACCAACTGGGTATGTAGGGCTCCCCATACTCGACGAGCAGCAGCGGCTTCACCCCCTCGGTGCCCCAGTGTCCGAAGTAGTCGGAGCGTTCCTGGATGGGCACGAAATTCAGATAGCAGTTGAGGGTGTAGAACTGTCCCAGATTGGCCGAGGAGTGGTGGTAAATCGGTCGGCTCTGGTCCAGGCGCTGGATGATTGCCTGGGCTCGAAGAGCCAGCGTCCCACGACGGTCAACTCGCTGACGCTTGCCCTTCGGGTCCGGCCAGGGGGTGTAAGTCCCGTCGATGTGGCCGGGGTTCAGGGCCTGTGCGAAACTCGTGGCGTTGTGACTCATGGAATACATCACCACGGCCGGGTGGTTCTGAGCCATTCGGACGTAGAACTCCGCGATACGTGCATAACCGTTGGTCTCGTCGGCGTCGGGGGATTCCCAGTTGAAACGTCCGAACTGCGGCTGCGAGAACGAAAGGAGCATCCCGGTATCGTCGGCGGCGCGCAGGATCTCGGCAAAAGCCGTGTGCTCTCCGATGGCGCAGCCGTAATTATGGGTGTAGACGAGGTTTATGCCGACGGCTTTGAGACGACGGTAGTTCTCACGCGCCATCTTGTAGCTGGCACTCACCGGACCGCTCCGGGCGTTGTCCGTCGGCATGCCGAAGAACGTAATCCGACTCCCGTTCAGACGCAGGTAACGTC